>JBGUWA010000122.1:0-7562 GCA_045220635.1 Candidatus Alloenteromonas sp.
CGCAATATACCCGGAATAACCTTGAACTGAAACCTGGCACCTTCCGCGTTCACGGCGACATCATCGACATTGCCCCCGCGACGCACGATTTCTATATCCGCATCGATTTGTTTGGCGACGAAGTGGAATCCATTGCCGCGGTCAATACCGTTACGGGAGTGGTGGAGCGCACCTTTGCGACCTACCCCATCTTCCCAGCCTATGATCACGCCTCCACAAGAGCGCGCATCGAGGCGGCCTGCGAAACGATTTCCGTGGAGCTGGAAGAACGCCTCGCCTTCTTCCGTAGCCAAGGAAAGCTTCTTGAGGCCGAACGTTTGGAAATGCGCACCCGTCAGGACATGGAATCGATGCGTGAATTCGGCCGTTGCCCTGGCATCGAGAACTATTCCCGACACATCGATGGCCGTAAGCCCGGTCAACGCCCCTTCTCGCTTATTGATTACATGCCCGAGGATTTCTTGCTTTTGCTCGATGAATCCCACGTCACCATTCCTCAGATTCGCGGCATGTATAATGGCGACCGTTCCCGCAAGGAAACTTTGGTGGAATATGGGTTCCGCTTGCCTAGCGCCCTCGATAACCGCCCCCTGAATTTCCAAGAATTCGAATCGTTGATGCCTTCTGCCGTCGTTTGCACTTCCGCGACGCCAGGAGACTACGAGCTTCAGCATACCGATGGCGAAGTGGTGGAACAAATCATCCGTCCGACCGGCCTGCTCGACCCCATTATCGAAGTCCGACCGACGATGGGCCAGGTTTTCGATCTGATTTCCGAGATCAAGGCTCGCATGGAACGGAACGAACGCACCATGGTCGTCACCTCCACCATCAAGATGGCCGAAGACCTTACCGCTTATCTCAAAGACGAAGGGCTCAAGGTCACTTATCTTCATAACGAAACCAAAACCCTGGAACGCACCGAAATCATTTATCAATTAAGGAAAGGCAAATACGATGTCCTCGTGGGCATCAACTTGCTCCGCGAAGGTTTGGATATCCCCGAAGTCTCCTTGATTGCCATCTTTGACGCGGATAAGGAAGGCTTCCTCCGTTCCACCCGTTCCTTGATTCAGGTCATTGGCCGCGCCGCGCGTAACGCCAACGGCAAAGTCATCATGTACGCGGACACCTATAGCGATTCCATGAACGAAGCCATCGCCGAAACGATGTATCGCCGCAAGAAGCAAATGGCTTATAACGATGAATATGGCATCGTGCCAACCACGGTCGTCAAAGAAATCCGTCCGCCTTTGCATAATAGCGAAAGCGAGGCCGCGTTATTGGCCAGAGATCACGCCAAGAAGTCGCGTAGCGAACTGCAACGCATGATTGGCGACCTCGAAAAGCAAATGAAGCAAGCCGCCAAAGAATATGACTTCGAACGCGCGGCGGAATTACGCGATATCATGTTCGAATTAAAGGCGGAGTTAAACGAATAACTATGCAGTTCTCGGTTTATTTATTTGATTTTGATGGAACTTTAGTGAATTCACGCGAGTCTCTTTTGCCTGTTTTCCAAGCGGGTTATGCCGTCGTTGGACGTACCGTTACCGCGGAAGAGGCAAGCCGTTGGATGCATGTAAGCCTGCCCGAATCCTTTGCAGATTCTGGCGTCCCCCAAGAACATTTTGAGAAAGTAGCCAAAGCCATTATCGAGGCCTTGGATTTACCCGAATCCCTCGCCATGATCAAAGCTTACGAGGACACGGTTCCCGTCCTAACCCGTTTGGTGAAGGAAGGAAAGCGCGTTGGCATTGTTTCCAACAACGCTTCAACCCATATTCGCTTAGTTCTACAACGCCTTGGCGTGGATGTTCCTCTTGATTGCGTCGTTGGATCAGACATGTTTCAACACGGTAAGCCTAACCCCGAGCCTATCGATACCGCTTTAGAAATACTTGGCGAGACCGACCGTTCGCGCGTCGTGTATGTGGGCGATTCCTTACAAGATCCCCTATGCGGACATAACGCGGGCATTGGTGGCATCTTGGTTGATCGCGAAAACGTCCATCCCGGCTACGAGGGAACGCGCATCTCCAACTTAACCGAACTTTTTGATTTGTAATTTTTTCTTGACAGGAATTTGCCACGCCTTAGATTTTTTCCAACCAAGGAGTGGCACGATGAAACAAACAACCTTAAAACAAATCCGCCGCAGCACCGGTTTTTATTATTTCTATTACTACTATAGGTAATCTTTCCTATGCGTAGTAACGGATGGGAGAGAAAATCGAACATCCGTAGCAAAACATGTCTGCGTCTGCCTTCGGATGTTCAACCTGTCCGAAGGCTTTTCTTCTAAGGAGGACAAACAATGAAAAGCAAATGGTTACTTCTGTCGACCGCGTTGATGGCGACGTCCCTCGCTTCCTGTGGCGGAAACGACAAAACGCGCATTGGCGTGCTTCAATTCGGTAGTTTTGAGGCGCTAGAAAAAGCCAAACAAGGCTTTGTTGACGTGATCAATAGCAGCACGTTTAAGGACAAAGTCACGTTTGACATCAAAAACGCCGCCGCGGATGGCGCGTTAAATAGCAGCGGGGCCGCCTCGCTTGCCAGCAGCAGCGACATGGTTTATGGCATAGCCACACCCAGCGCTTCCGCGTTAAAAAACGCCGTCGATAGTTTGGGGAATAGCACGCCCGTTCTCTTCTCGGCCGTCACCAATGCCGTCGGCGCCAATCTCGTCAAGAACCTCGCTGCACCCGAAGGCAACTGCACCGGCGTCTTGGATTTAGGCCCTATCGAAGACGAAATCGAAGTTCTATCGATGTTCCCGGGCGTCGATAAAGTCGCCTTGTTCTTCACCAGCACCGAAGTCAATAGCGTCTACCAAGCCGAAATCGCCGAGGAAGCTCTAGATGACCTCGGCATCGCCCACCAACGCTACACCATCAGCAACGCTTCGGAGATCACCGCGGCCTTCGCCAATATCGGTAGCGACGTCGATGCCGTCTTCTTGCCCACCGACGATACCATCGCCAATTCCATGAGCATGATCAAATCCGCCAACGAAGCCCGTTCCGATAAACTCATCATCGTGGGTAGCGATACCGGAATGATCGATGGTTGCACCTTCGCCATGGGCGTGGATTACTATCAATGCGGCAGACAAGCTGGCGCGATGGCGATATCCCTGCTTAGCAAAGAGAAAACCATCAAGCAGATTCCCGTGGAAACCTGCGACGAGAATTCCATCTTCGTGAATAAAACTTGGTCCACTTCCCTCGGCATTAGCATCCCACAAAGCGTCCTTGACATCGAAGGAGTCGTCATCAAATGATTCTTGATGTCGTTTCAAGTCTACGCAGCTTCGCAATCAATCCGCTCGTCAACGGATTGATTTTGGGCATTATGGTGTTGGGCGTGTTCTTGTCCTTCCGCGTCCTCAACATCGCCGACCTTTCCGTCGAAGGCATTTTGCCTATGATAACCATGCTCACCGCGACGATGATCGCAGCAGACGTGAATCCTTGGCTCGCAATCCTAATTTGCATGGTTTTAGGGGCGATTTGCGGGGTTTTAAACGCATTACTGACCACATATTTGAAAATTCCGCCTTTGCTTTCAGGCATTATCGTCATGGCGTTGACCTTTGGCGTCGCCATCATGATCAACTCCCTTAAAGCGGGGCAGGCATCCTTTAACGTCAACGACCATCTTACGGTATTCAACTGGTTGCGTTGGGCCATTCGTGGCGACGGCAACGACGCGACGTTAAACTTCTACGCCGCCTACCTTTCCTACATCATCGTTTCGGGGGTTCTCCTCGCCGTGGTTTGGTTCGCGCTTTATTTCTTCTTTGGCACCGAGCTTGGCATGTCCATCCGCGCCGCCGGCAAAAACCCTGCCATGGCAAAGGCCAACGGCATTTCCGTGCGCATGATGACCATTATCGCCTTAGCGGTTTCCGGCGCCTTAATCGGCCTTGCCGCCTGCCTCTATGGCCAGCATAACGGAATGGGCATCCCAACCGATGGCCAAGGCATGATCGTCATCGCGCTATCTTCGCTCTTCCTTGGCGAAATGATCGTGGGAACCAAGAGCTTCAAACGCAGCATGATTTCCTGTTTCGTGGGCTCGCTCGTTTATTGGTACATCATCCAAGCCCTCATGTTCTCCGACTCGCAAGGCTACATGCTTTCGATTTACAAAGCCTTGCTCCTCGTGGCCATCATCTTGCTGCATTCCTTAATCAACCGCCTGAAGAAACGCTCGCCACACTCGCCAAACAAAGCCAAAGTCGGGGGCGAGTCCTCAAATCCCTCGATGGTTGAAGGTCCCACCATGAAAGAATCGATTATCCGCCACTGCTTAGGAGAACAAACCAAATGCTAGAAGTCATCGATCTCCATAAAACGTTCCATCTGGACTCCAATCCCGAAAACGACAAATATGCGTTGCAAGGGGTTAGCCTCACCATCAATGAGGGTGATTTCATTTCGGTTATCGGTTCCAACGGCTCGGGCAAAACGACGTTATTGAATCTCATTGCCGGGGTCAAACACGCCGATTCGGGAAGCATTCTCCTCAATGGCAAAAGCATCGACAAACTTGCCGTCCATCAGCGCGCCAAATACATTGGCCGAGTCTTCCAAGACCCGATGGTCGGCACAATCGCCGATATTTCGCTTTTCGAAAACCTTTCCATCGCGTCGCGCCGCGGAAAAAGGCAATCCCCGTTCCGCTGGGCGTTGACTAGGGAATCGCAGCGTGAGTTCGAAGAGCTTCTCCGTCCGCTAGGCCTTGGTTTAGAGAGTCGACTAAACGCCCCGATGGGGACGTTCTCCGGCGGCCAAAGGCAATCCGTCACCCTTCTTATGGCGACCTTAGCCAAGCCCGAAGTTCTTCTTTTGGACGAACATACCGCTGCCTTGGACCCCGCTACGGCGAAGAAAGTGATGGAACTCACCGACAAAATCGTCACCGAATCCAAAATCCCGACCTTAATGATCACCCATAACATGAAAGACGCGATCCGCTATGGAAATCGCCTCATCATGATGGATGCGGGAAAAATCGTCTACGAATGTTCGGGCGAAGAAAAAGCCAATCTTAAGACCAAGGATCTCATCGAAAAATTCCCTGGCGCAGACTTCCCCGACTCTGCCGTTCTCGGGTAAAAAACCTCCTTCGTCTTGCCCAATAACAGGCCAAAGCGAAAGTGAGACATTGTCAAAGACAAGACGAAGGAGTATCTTTATACAGCGCGTTTGGCGCAGAAAGGAATGAAATCATGAAATGGTATGACATCATCTTCATCATCGTTGCGTTGATTATCATCATCCTTTCCTTGCTCCAAGGTGGTAAGACCGGCGGCGCTTCTGGCGCCATCACCGGTGGTGGACTCAACGTATTTGCCAAGACGAAAGAGCGCGGTTCCGAGAAAGTGGTCACCTGGTTGACCTTCGGATTCGCGGTTCTCTTCCTCTTCCTTGCCTTGATGATCTCCGTCCTGGCGGGGAATGGCTCGACAGCCGCGGCCACCGCTGCTTAGACCTTCATCGTCCACCAAAACTCGGCTTCGGCCGTTTTTTGTTTACTTTGCCTTCAATAATTCCTCTAGGGTGCTAAGATTTCAGCCATGACAATCAAAGAATTCGTAGCGTTGGAAAAGCAACGCTTATCCAAAGAAGTAGAAACACTAGAACGCAAACCCCATTTGGTCATCATCCAAGCCAATGATTCCCCCGCTTCCGACGCCTATGTCCGTGGCAAGATCAAAGACTGCGGAGAAGTCGGGGCCGAGGCGACGCTTTGCTTACTCCCGCCGACCGTGGAGGAATCTTATCTATTAGAAAAGATCGCCGAATATAACGCGGATGAAGCGGTGGATGGCCTAATCGTTCAACTGCCTTTGCCCAAACATATTTCCGAAGCCAAGGTAAAACTCGCCGTGGACCCGAAGAAAGACGTTGACGGCTTCCATCCGTTGACCACGTTCACCCCCTGCACCCCCAAGGGAATCGTGGATTATCTGACCGAAGTGGGTTTCGAATTCACGGGGAAGAACGCCGTGGTGCTTGGTCGCAGCGAAATCGTGGGCAAACCCATGGCGAAGCTGCTTCTAGCGAAAAACTGCAACGTCACGACCCTTCACTCCAAGACCAGCGAAGAAGATAAAGCGTTCTATTTAGGCCACGCCGACCTCATCGTGGTCGCGATTGGCAAACTTGGCTTCCTCGACAACCGTTTCAAATATAAGGAAGACGCGGTTATCGTAGACGTGGGCATCAACCGTAACGAAGAAGGAAAGCTTCGCGGCGACGCCATCCCCGACCTCCCCGTTAAACTACAGACTCCAGTGCCAGGCGGCGTAGGGCTCCTTACCCGAATTGCCTTAGTTAAAAACCTCATAATCGCAGCAAAAAACCGCTGATTTGCAAAGAAAACCTCGCGATTGCGAGGTTTTCTAATAGCTTGAGTTGAGAAGTTATTCCGGTTTGTCTTCGGGTTTTTCTTCCGCTTTGGGTTCTTCCTCGGCGGGCTCTTCTGCGGGTTTTTCTTCTTCCGCAGGCTTTTCTTCTTCAGCAGCAGGCTCTTCTTCGCCAGTGGTTTCGGCAACCGGTTCCTCGGCGGGAGCGGCGGGTTCTTCAGCAGGGACCTTCTTGGCTTGATGCGCAGCAAGCGCGAGGGCGACGGCGGCGAAGATCAACGCGATGCCGGAGAGGATGAAGATGATGCCGGCGAGGACGAAGAGGAATTCGATGAATTGATCGCTGGAGACGAAGACCAACACGAGAACGCCAGCGGTGATCAGAAGAGCACCAAGGATGATGGCGATGATGTTGGACGGGACGCTCGCGGCTTTCTTGATCAAGAACACGATGGCGTAGATGACGGCGACGGTGCCGATGGCCATGAGCAAGATCGAGACAAAGTAGATCAGATAACGGATGACGATATCCATGTCGGCTTGATTCTGCGAAACCAAGATCAACATGATACCAACGGCGAGTTCGCTGGCGCCGGTAACGGCGGAAGCGATGCTGGTTCTCATCACTAATCCGTTGTCAAAGCGGACGATTTGGATAACCTGGGTGAGCAAACGTAAGCTGGCGTCAACGATCACGAAGATACCGGCGATCAAGAACATGACGTTTTGGAAGTCTTGATTCGCTCTATTAACGCAGCTGGCGATGCCAAGCGCAATGAGGCCCGCGGCGACGATCAGGTTCCAAATCGTCATCACGATACCACCTCTTTTGAACATAAATGTTCCTCCTTAATTTTCGATGCCACAATTATTGGTTTTTCGACCTGCTTTTTCAACATGGCAGCGCTTTTTTCAGAAAAAATAATTCACCATCATGGCGAATTTATCCTCTTTAAGGTAGGATTAAGTAACTTCATATGGCTTCGAACGCATCACAGTACAAACTATTCGGAATCGACTTCACCCAAAACCCACAACAGCGAGAGCTCATTCGACTCATCAATGATGACCCCGAACGGACGCCTGTTGTTTTTTGCAAGGGCTCGGCGGGTACCGGCAAAACCTTCGCTACCTTGGCGGCGTGTCTTAACCTCGTCCGCGCCAAAGGGGCGAAGAAACGCTA
>JBGUWA010000123.1:0-1655 GCA_045220635.1 Candidatus Alloenteromonas sp.
TTATATTACGACGCCGATCCTGCTCTCGCTTTTGGAGCAAAGCCTTCCGATAACGCATATCGTCACGATGGTGCAGAAGGAAGTCGCTGAGCGCATGACAGCAAAACCGGGAGGGAAAAATTACGGTGCGCTTTCCGTGGCGGTGCAGTATCACACGGAGCCGGAAATCGTACTGGACGTCCCGCCGTCATGTTTCTTTCCCGCGCCGGAAGTCGATTCGGCGGTAATCGCTTGCGCGGTCAGGAAGACGCCCGCAGTGGCGGTGAGAGACGAAAATCTTTTCTTTCGCGTAGTCAAGGCGTCTTTCGGGCAAAGACGAAAAACGCTTTCCAATGCTTTGAAGCCGCTGGGCTTTTCAAAAGAACGAATGGAGGAGGCGCTTCATGGCGCGAATGTTGACGCCGCACGCAGGGGCGAGACATTGTCCTTGGGAGAATTTGCCGCTCTCGCGAATAATTTGGCGAATTGATTGCAAATGTCCTTGTTCGTCGATGATGGTTGGTGTAAAATAATGCCATTCAGTTTTTAACAATTTTGGAGGGTTTCATCTTGAATAAAGTACGCACACGCTTTGCCCCCAGCCCGACGGGGTATATGCATATCGGGAATCTGCGCACGGCGCTTTACGCCTATCTTTTCGCAAAGGCAAAAGACGGTGATTTTTTGCTTCGGATCGAAGATACTGATCGCGCGCGCTATGTCAGCGACGCGGTGAAGTTCATTCAAGATACCTTGGCGGCGGCGCATATCGTCCCTGACGAGGGGCCGGATATCGGCGGCGACTGCGGGCCGTATGTCCAGAGCGAGCGAATGGAGATTTACAAAAAATACGCGGAAGAATTGGTAGAAAAGGGCTTCGCTTATCGCTGCTTTTGCTCCCATGAGGAAGCGAAGGACGACGAGGAAAAAGCTTTCGGCGGTTATGGCCGACATTGCCGTGACCTTGCACCGGACGCAATCGAGCGCCATCTGAAAAACGGGGATTCTTATGTCATTCGCCAGAAAATGCCGCTGACCGGCACAACTACGTTTTTTGATGTGGTGCATGGGAACATCACGATTGAGAACAGCGAGCTGGAAGATCAAGTGCTTTTGAAGCGCGACGGGATGCCGACATATAATTTTGCCAATGTTATCGACGACCATTTGATGAACATTTCCCATGTGATTCGCGGTACGGAATTTATTACTTCGACGCCGAAGCATGTGCAGCTTTATCAAGCGTTTGGCTGGGAACCTCCGGTTTTTGTTCATCTGGCGCCTGTCATGGGAAAGAACGAGGACGGTTCTGTCTCGAAGCTGTCGAAGCGTCACGGTGCGACCAGCTTTGCCGAGCTTGTCGACGCGGGCTATCTGCCGGAGGCCATCACGAACTACGTCGCTCTGTTGGGGTGGAGTCCGAAGTCCGAGCAAGAAATATTCTCGATGGAGGAAATGGCGAAGGTTTTTTCCCTTGAAGGGTTGAGCAAGTCGCCAGCCGTTTTCGACTACGCGAAGCTCGATTGGTTCAACGGCGAATATTGCAAGGCGATGAGCGATGAGAAATTTGCGGCTCTCGCGTTGCCATTCGCGGGCGAGCTGACGGACGAGATAAAGGAAAAGTGGCTATATCTTGCCGCGATTCTTCGGACGCGCGTGGCGCGGTTGGGGGAGAT
>JBGUWA010000124.1:0-1729 GCA_045220635.1 Candidatus Alloenteromonas sp.
AAGAAAAGGCCGACAGACGCTTAACTATTCATCACCAATTTGGTGTGCTGCTAGAAATCATTTATCTCCCCTATTATTTCGCCTCGCTTATTTAAGACTCGTTTGTCTTTTCCCATATCCATCAAAGCGGACGTAAAAAGCGCCAGCCCATCAATCGGGGTCCTGGCGCTTTCGTTACTCGATTAATCTTCTTCCTCTTTGGGCAAAGCGGCCAATTGTTCCGCTTCGCGCGATAAGGCCGCATCGAGGTTTTTCGCCTTGATGGCCGCCTCATCGAGGAAGAATTTGATGCGCGGCACCTTGAAGGTGTCGAGCTTCTTGGACAAGGAGGTACGAACGAACCCTGCGGTGCGTTGCAACTCCTCAAGTTTATTATGCGATCCGCGAGGATCGAGGAAGGTGACGTAGACATTGGCTTGCGACAAGTCGTCGTACACCACCACTTCGTTGACGCTGACGAGCCCGATGGACTCCTTCTTGATCTCGAACTGGACGATGTCGGCGATGTTGCGCTGAATCAAAGCCTGAATGCGCTTATGACGGTCGGCCATGACTACTTCTTCTCCACCATCTCGTAGCCTTCGACGATGTCGCCTTCCTTGATGTCGTTATAGCCGTCGATCGTCAGGCCGCATTCGTAGCCTTCCTTGACTTCCTTGGCATCGTCTTTGTAACGCTTGAGGGATCCTAAGTTCCCTTCGTAGACGACGACGCCGTTGCGGAGCAAGCGAATCTTCGATCCGGCCTTTAAGACGCCAGAGGTGACATAGGAACCGCCGATCGTGCCGACTTTGGAGATCTTGTAGATGTGGCGGATCTCGGCTTGGCCGGTGACCGACTCGACCTTCTCCACCACCGCCATGCCCTTCATGGCGAGCTCCATCTCATCGAGGAGTTCGTAGATGATCTTGTGCAAGCGCACCTCGACGTGGTTCTCCTCGGCTTTTTGACGGACGCGCGCATCGGGGCGCACATTAAAGCCATAGATGAAGGCGCCAGAAGCCGAAGCGAGCAAGACGTCGTTATCGCTGATCGCGCCGGCGGAAGCGCTAAGGACGTGCACCTTGATTTCGTCGGTGGACATCTTCTCCAAGTTGGCTTTTAGGGCCTGCGCCGTACCATCGCTATCGGCTTTGACGACGATGTTGATGTCTTTGACTTTGCCGGCGTTGACGAGGTTATTGAGGTCTGCTAACGACAAGGCCGCGGTGCCGGAACGCTGTTGCTGGGTTTTGGCAAGCTGACGCTTTTCGGCGATTTCGCGCGCCTGACGCTCTTCGGGGAAGGCCATGAAGCGGTCGCCGGCGCTCGGAACGGCGCTTAAGCCGATGACCGATACCGGCGTGGCGGGCAAGGCGGTCTTCAAGACGGCGCGATGCTCGTCGGTCATGCGACGGATTTTGCCATAGGTTTCGCCGACGACGACAAAGTCGCCATTGGTCAAGGTGCCGTTTTGGACGAGCAAGGTCGCCTTGGGGCCTTCGCCTTTGTCGAGGTTAGCCTCTAAGACGGTGCCGATCGCGTAACGTTCGGGGTTGGCCTTAAGCTCGAGCATTTCGGCTCTTAAGATGATGGCATCGAGCAAATCGGGGATGCCTTTGCCGGTTTTGGCGGAGATTTGGACGGTGATGACGTCGCCGCCATATTCTTCGGCGATGACTTCGTGGGCCATGAGTTCTTCGATGACTTTGTGCGGGTTGGCCGCGGGTTTGTCCATCTTGTTGACGGC
>JBGUWA010000125.1:0-2136 GCA_045220635.1 Candidatus Alloenteromonas sp.
AATGGTTTGAACAAGGCTATTCGCGAAAATCCCAATCTCGGTTCTGCCTATCAAATCGGCCCGGCATATTTTCTCAAATTGGCAGAATACAAGGACGATAAAGAACCTATGGATAGCCTTTGGGAATATCACCTCGAAGGTCTCCTCCGCGACTATCTTCGAGGAACCGAATCGGATGCGCAAGCGGAGGCAGATAAGCTTGACGAACTTCACAGGGCCTACGATCCATCCTTCAAGCAGAAGGGAAAAAGGGGACGCAAAAAAGCGGGGGCCCAAAATGGTGATTCAGACGATGACAACGATAGTGGTTCCGAATCCTGATACTCCGGCATTGGCATAATGGAGTTTTGCATGGCGGGCAAGCAAGGTCCCATTTCCATTACAGTCCCCGACAACTGCCGGGATTGGATTCCGTTTTTGACTGGGGAACAGGCGGAAGCAGAATCTAACGGAGGGAGGCAAAACACCACGATTTCGTTTTTGGCAAAAAGCCAAAAGTTATGTCAGTGGAAAGATTTCGGCAATAATCCGAAAAGCGATACCCATGACGCCCTTTTGAAGCATACCGGAAAGACGATTTCGGATTTGGCTTCCGATGGGGACGGCAGACTTCTGGTTTTTCCTCCCGACCTGAAGTCGGGCGAAGACCGTTTGGACAAGACGGACGACCACGTTTACGATTTTGGCGTAGATAAGGACAATCCCCGAATCAAGACCGGGAACGTCATGGGGTTCATCGGCTTCGAAAATGGGACGCAGTTGATGATTCGGTCCCGTTTCTCCAATTTTACCAATGGTGAAAACGACGGCAAGAAAGGAGATTGGTTCCTCCAATATCTGCTCGGCCAGGTTTTCAACTTTTCCCCGGCTGTTTTCAAACTCGACTTCACGAAAGGCGAAGAAGGAATTCTCGACTTCATGTCGTTCATCTTCGTTTCCGCCTTTCGAAATGCGATGCGCCAAGGGGTTTTCCGGACCTACCGAACTTTCAAGCGCGATGATGCAAACGTCCGCGGACCGATTGACATTCCCCGCCAGATTTCCCGGAACACTCCATTTGCGGGGAAAATCGCCTATCGGTCCCGCGAGCGTTCGACGGACAATGCCGTCACGCAACTTGTCCGCCATACCATTGAGTTTATCGAGCGGCAACCGAGGACCAGGTATCTCCTACGCGACCCGAAGGTCCGAAGCGACATCCAAGAGATTCGAAACGCCACGCCTTCCTATTCGCCCTTGGCGTTGCGAGACGTTCTGAACGCCAACGTCCGCCCGTTGCGGACCGCCTATTTTGACAAATACATCCGGCTCCAAGACATTTGCCGCCGGATTCTCAGGCGCAAGAAACTGAGTTACGGAGCTTCCGACAAGGGCAAGATTTATGGCATTCTCTTTGACGGCTCCTGGCTCTGGGAGCAATATATGTACCGCATGATCGTGGAAGCGGGACTGAATGTCGTCCATCCGGACAACCGAACGGGAAGAGACCCGGTTCACCCATTCTTGCGTTCTCCCATCGGTCGATTCTTCCCGGATTTCTACAATCTGGACAAGCGTTTCGTTCTTGATGCAAAATACAAGCGCTTGATTGGCAACGATGGCAAGGAAGGCCACAATCCCGACTCACAGGACTTGCAGCAGGTCATCGCTTATATGCATATTCTCGACGCGGAATACGGGGGCTTCTTGTTCCCTCGCAAAGCTTCTTCAGAATCTCAAGACGGAGAACCGTGGACGAAGGATCGTTGTCCCTTTGGTTATCCCCTTGGCACGCTTGATGGAAAAGGCGGCAAGATGTTCACGATGCCATTCGACGTTCCGCAAGAAACGGAAGGCGAGAAGTTTGAAGCGTATGCCGCGAGAATGAAGAGTGCAGAGAAAGCATTTCAAAAGAAACTGGTATTGATGGCGTCGCCCGACCGCGGCGCGAGAAAGGTTCCCCCGGGAACGGCCGTCTGAGGTCGACGAGACGACAAGACGACGGGAGACGCCTCACCGGGCCTTCGGGAATGTGAGGCACGATTTCTCGTCGTCCCGTCAGCCCGTCGTCCCGTCGTCCTCCCCGAGCGACGAAGCCGCGAGCCTCAGGCCGATGCGGGCGTGGCGGGGTCTCCACCACGCCCTGCGAGGCCGGAA
>JBGUWA010000126.1:0-2011 GCA_045220635.1 Candidatus Alloenteromonas sp.
AGGGAACTTTGCAAGGGCGTCACGAGAAAGCGCTGGAGAAAGGTTCTTTCACCGACAAACGTCCATTGACAAAATCGGAAAGCAGAATTTTGAGGTCGAAAAAATCGACCTCACAGATTTCATCGATGTTTTTCGGACAAAAAAGGTTATTTGGAGGCATTTTAAATGACAGAAACCGGAATTATATTTCTTGGCGAAGACGTCATCGGAGACGGATCCGTACACAAACGCAGATATCGAAGCGGAAACTATTATCCCCTGAGTAATTCACGTTTATTGACAAAAGCGGATGGCGAACTTTTTGAGGTCACAAATTGTTACCTTAAGGATTTCATCGATGTTTTTCGGACAAAAATAGGTAATTTGGAGGTACTTTAGATGACAGATAATACGATTATGGTTCTGGACGAAGACGTCATCAGGGACATGGTCTATGAGATACGTGGGCAGAAGGTCATGCTGGATTTCGATTTAGCAAGGATATACGGCTACGAGACGAAAAGGCTCAACGAACAGGTAAAGAATAACATCGATAGGTTTCCTCCCGAGTTCATGTTCCAGTTAACTCGCGAAGAGGCCCTGGGCTTTTTGAAATCACAAAATGTGATATCAATGACGGGACTGAGTCTTTCTAGCCATAGAGGCGGATTCAGACATCTTCCCTACGCCTTCACGGAGCAGGGGATCTACATGCTGATGACGGTCCTAAAGGGCGAAGTCGCCGTGCAACAGAGCATCATGCTCATCCGGATATTTAAGAAGCTGAAGGATCGATACCTGCTTGAGCCTTCTCTTCCGGACCCCATCGAGATGGCCAAGTCGATTGAATCCCACGAAAAAGCCATCGTTAAGAATAAAAAGAAGATTCTTTCTCAAGGGAAGAAGATCGGTGCCATCCAAACGAAGCTTCACGTCATCATGAAAGAACTTGGCAATCCCTACCAAGAGAAAGAATATGTCTTTCTTGCCAACGAACGCGTCGAAGCCGCTATCGCGTATCGTGAGATCTATTCCCATGCGGAACATAGCATCCTCATCGTCGACAACTACATAAGCGCCAAAACGCTCGGCCTTCTCAAAAGCGCGAAAGCGGGGGTAGGGGTTACCTTACTATCGGATAACCAAAGCAAACCCAAAATCGAGCAAAGCGACCTCGATGACTTCCTCGCGGATACGGGGAATGCCATCGTATTAAAACCCACGAATGATCTCATCCATGACCGTTACATCGTCATCGATTATGGCTTTCCAAACGAAGAAGTGTATCTTTGCGGCCCTTCCAGCAAAGACGCGGGAAGAAAAGCCGGCAGCATCTTGCAAGCGGAGAACCCCCAAGACTTCCATCGCCTTTTCGATCAAGCACTTTAAGGAAAAACAAAACCGCCCAATGACTTGGACGGCAATGCTTCATCACGATTCTACTTACTTCGGCTCTTCTTCGTCTTTGGGCGCTTCGATGACATCGGGTTGCTTATTCAAACCTTCTTGGTTATCCGCGACCAAACCAAAGATCGCCCCGATAAGAAGCAACGTGCCCGTCGAATAGGAACCGACAACCCCAACGATGCCCCAGACCAAAGCGGTGATATTGCTAGACACCCCATTGAAAGCGCGGCGAGCGAAGATCGATTCGCAACAAGCAATGGAGCTAGCAAAGACCAAGGCAACGCCGGTACCGATATTCCTTGAGGCTTCTTCGCTTGGCTTACCAATCGTAAACGCGGTGAAGTATAGGACCGCCGTCACGATGAAGACGATGGCCAAAGCCAGATAGAGGTAGATGCTGATGTTATAGATGGTTTTCGATGCTTTTCTCATGGATATATCCTCCAAGACGGCAATTATGCGCGCATGCATAAGAAGACGCAACAAGTTCCTTGGGGATTCTTGTGTAGGAACCCATTGGTAACAGCCGTCCTTTGTCTCAAAAAAAGGAGTGCACGTCTTACCTAGGTTTACCCGCACTCCCGTTCTCGCTTTGCTTATTGGACTACTTATCGTTAACGAAGAA
>JBGUWA010000127.1:0-3051 GCA_045220635.1 Candidatus Alloenteromonas sp.
AAGCGTTCCGCCAAGTTGACGCGCGTTTTCGCCGCGGTCGAACCCAAGATGGATTCGGTATGAAGCCCTTCGCTTTGGCAACGCGCCTCAATCATTTCAAGCGCGCCGACAAAACTGGAGAAGACGATGGCTTTGCGCCCCGCTTCTTTTAGGCTGCGCAACGTTTCGACGAGGTGATCGACTTTCGCCGAAGGGAAGAAACCTTCAAGGAACAAGGAAGGCGTGATGCAGATTTGCCGTAAGCGGGTCATCATGGCGAGCAAACTCACCTTGCTGGTCGCATCGTCATTTAAGGCATCGCGGGCTTTCGCGAGGTAGACTTCATAGACTTTGCGTTGCTCGTTCGACATCGATAAGGAGATGGTGATGTTCTCTTTGTCGGGGAGCTCCGACAAAACGTCTTTCTTCTTTCGGCCGAGCAAGAACGGCTTGATCTTCGCGAGCAAACGGCTACGGGCTTCCTCCGAAGAAGCTTCCAAAGCCCCATAAAGTTCGCGGAACCGAAGCAAAGGCGGGAAATATCCGGGCAACAAGAAATCAAACAAGGACCATAAATCGGTTAGGGAGTTCTGCACCGGGGTACCCGTCAACACGAAGCGACTACCAGCTTCGATGCGTTTGACGGCGCGGGTCTTCAAAGCGTTCGCGTTGGCGATGTATTGCCCTTCGTCGAGCAAGACGACCGAGAACTCCACGTCTTTGATTTCTTCGATGTCGTTCCGTAAGGTGTCATAGGAGACGAAATAGCACGCCTTTCCCCGTTTGCTCATCGAGCGATAAAGGGCTTTTCGTTCGCTGGGCGTCCCAGCAAGCACGAAAGAGGGTAATTCGGGGTACCATTTCTTCCGCTCATCCATCCAGTTATAAATCAGCGACTTCGGGCAAACGACGAGGATGGGTTTTTCTTCTTGGACAAAAGAAAGCATGCCAAAGGCCTGCAGCGTCTTGCCTAAGCCCATGTCGTCGGAAAGAATGCCCGACATCTTTAGGGAGTAGAGGTTATAGAGGAACTGGATGCCTTGCTTCTGGTAAGGACGTGCCGCGGCAGCAATCGGCGCGGGCAAAGGAGGGAGTTCCCTGTTACCAAAATCTTGCACATTTTGAATTAAATCTTTGACTTTTGCGTCGTTTTTGCTGTCTAACCCCGTTAATTTGAGCGCTTGATAAAGCGGCAATTCCACCCCGATGCTTTTGGGATCGAAGGCATCGGCGATGCGCGCGAAATCCTCATTGTTCTCATCGAGCTTGATGACGCGGTTTTTGGATAAGCGGACGAATTTCTTTTTACGGTGATACGCCCCAAACATCAGCAATAGTTCATCCTCGGTATAGCCAGAGGAATATAGATTCACCGAGAACCAATCTTCGCCCGAAGTCGTGGAAAGACCTAAAGAAGGCGCCGCGACGACATGAATGGCTTGGAGTTCTTCCGAAACGAAGACCTTCGCGTATTTCTCTAAAGGCAATAAGTCCGAGGCGAGGAAAAGCAATAAGTCGTCTTCGCCGGATTTAGCCCCTTCTTTAGGAAAACCTAAAAGATTCCGTTCCGTCTCAAAACCTCGGAAACGGCGTTCCGCTTCCCCGCTCGAACGGACGAAGGCTTCTTCGCTTTTCTCTTCTCCGCCGACGAGGTATTTGGTTTGGAACGATAACGTCTTCCCTTCTTCCAGGCCAACATAATATTCGATCACCGGACGCAAGACGGCGTGCTTGCGGGAAAAGCTTTCGGGAACCATTAGCTCTTCTTCGCTAAGGCAAGGCAAGATCTTCTGCGCGAGTTGCTCGGAAAGGAACTCGCCATCGAGCCCTTGGAGGTCGTGGTAAAAACGATATAGCTCCGATGCGGCGGGAGAAACAAACTCATAGAGTTCGGCTTTGCCACCGCTAAACCAGACCGCTTTTCCTTCGCCGACGAAGACCGGTTTGGCGTCTAATGGCAGGCTCGATTCCAAATTCCCGTTTTCCGTCAATGATAAGGAAACGCGGTTTGGATTACCCACTAAAAAGGCCTGCCCATCGTAAGAAATCGTCTTTCCCGGAAGCAAGAACAAGAACTCCGCGACTTGGGCTTCATCAAGAACGGGGGTATTCACCGCGTCGTAATAGGCCGAGGACGCGCAGACGTTATGCAAATATTGAAGCGCGGCTTCCGTTTCCTCATCGAAGCAATGCTTGGGCAAGGTCACGTACTCTTTTTGGATTTGCACGGGTCGCGACGCGAAATAGCCGCGAATGAACGCGCCAACTTTTCGGTTCAGGTAAAGTTTGGAGAAACCCGCGCGAAGCGAAACCATGGTCGTGCCACGATATCCTCGTTCCAAGACGAAGAATAGCTGCGGGATGACTTTGATTTCCTCGGTTTTGACGCGGGCGATCGCGGAGGCTAAGGCATCGATGCGCGTGGATGCTTCGCGGAAAAGCTTGGCGCGCTTTGGCCCAAGCGTCACGAAACGATGGAGGGTTTCGTAGTCTTCGCCATACCGGGCGCGGTTTTCTTCTTCGGAAGAGGATTCATCCTTCTCGCGAACATAGAGCAAAAGGGCATAGCTGAGTTTGCTTTCATAGGCTTCGCATTTGCCATCGTAACGGAGGGTGATCTTGCCATATTCGGACTCGTGGTAACAAACGTAAGTCAAAGAATCGCCATCGAAGCCATAGAAGACGCGAACCTTGCCTTGTTGGAAGAGTTCTTGGTAATCAAGATATTGTCTCTCATCCAAGGCGGCTTTTGCCTTTTGCAATGTGGACTGGGTCAAGCAGAGGCTAAGCATGGTATTTCCACTCCTTGTATCCCAATTCTTCGATGAAACCGAAATGGTCGGCGACGGCAAGTCGGCCGGCGCGATCGAAGATGTAATTTCGTTTCACGGCGTATCGGGCAGAGGCTTCGTAGTCCGTTCCTTCTAGCCTCAAAAGCAGCTGAAGCGAGGCGGGGCTATACGAAGAATAATCAATGATTTGCCGCAAAAACGCGTTAATTCTCTTGCAAATCTCCGGTTGATGGATATCGATAAACGGCAGCACCGCGAGCAGGTCTTCCGAAGAAAAACC
>JBGUWA010000128.1:0-2461 GCA_045220635.1 Candidatus Alloenteromonas sp.
CACCATCATCGTGGTGTAGAGCAAGGAGACGCCGTATTTGTATCCGCCGATGCCGACCGCCGCAAGGGGGATGAACATGAAGACGGCGATGGTAATTTTGCTCTTTAGACCTGACTTCGAGGTGAAGATGGCGATGATGACAAAGATGGCAATCATTATCAAATAAACACGGCAAATCCACCACGTTTGGGTATTCCTGGCATAGACACCTTCGGGGCTCATCGTGAAATATAGAGGATAGAAGAAATTCACGAAGGGCAGGATCGTGAACACCGCCAAACCGATGACTGCGATGTTAGTGAGAATGAAGAAGAGGCGACCTCTGCCTTCAAGGGCATAGGTGACGAAAAGCCAGAAGAAGAACACAAATATGATCTCATTGGCGAATACGAAAATGCAGATGACTTTGTTGAGCATCGCGAGTTCAGGGATGCTGTCGATGAGCATTTGCGCCGCGTCGAGGAAGCAGCAAATGCATCCGATAGTCAGCATTGTCACGAAAATGCGGATAAACCCGCTTTGCCTTTTGTAGGCGGGCAAAATCGATAACGTCAGCATGATGGCAACCGCCATCGCGCACACCTCACCGCCTATGCTAAACGCAAAAGTGGGGATAATGTTTTCGAATCGGCGTATCTCACTAATGACGATGGTCGCTATGAATAAAACGCACATCGTGAGGAACAAAACGGGGAGTACCCATTTCCGTTCGTTGAGGAATTTCGTCAGTTTACCTTCTACTGCCATAAATTATGTCCTGTCCGTTTTTCCAATAATATTATTTAGAGGCGGTTTTTTGTATACTTATTCAAATTTTACGCGGAGGCATTCAGCATGAGACCACTCATCGGCGTCATCGACACGGTACTGATTCGCAAAGGCAAAAAAGCGTTAAAAGACATCGAGCAGAGCAGCCTTGATCCCAGAAAGGCAAATGAGGCGTTGCTTTTGAAGATCCTTCAAGACAACAAAGATACCGAATACGGCAAGCTTTATGGGTTTGGCGAGATCAAATCCATCGAGGAATATCGTCAAAAAGTCCCCTATTCCAACTACGATACTTATTTCCCCTATATCAACCGCATGGTGAAGAATAAGGAGACGAACCTCATCACGGCCTATGAAGTCATTCAATATGCCGAAACCTCGGGTTCCGTTGGCGTTCAGAAAAAGATCCCCGTCACCGTGGAATCGATGGATGTCTATGAAAAGTATTCCTTTGCCCGTTCCAAAGCGATCGCCGATAAGTATTACCGCGAAACCTATGGCAAGCACGTTCCCTGGGAAAAGGGTTTGAACATGCTTGAATCGGAAATCACCGTCATGGAAGATGGAACCCCTCGTGGCTCCGTTACCGGCGCGGTTTCCCGTCGCTTCCGTAAGCTATTCAAATTGTTCCTAACCTCACCCGACGAGGTCCTCTTCCCCATCGGTGGCATGAACATGAACTACATGAAGGCGCGTTTTGCCTTAGAAGAACCAAACCTCGTCTGGTTCCTCAGCGGCTTCATGACCAACTACGTCGACATGCTCAATTACATCAGAAAGAATTGGGAGATGATTTGCGACGACATCGAAAACGGCACGATCAATCCGGACGTTTGCGAAGAAAGATCGCGCCCCGCGATGATGAAATACGTCAAGAAGAATCCCAAGAGAGCGGCGGAGCTTCGCAAAATCTTCAGTGAAGGTTTTGACACCCCCATCATCCCGAGAATTTGGCCGAAGTTCGCTTGGGCGTGCGCGATTGGCACGGGCGGCTTTGCTACTTATGCGGAGAAGTTCAAATCCTACGCAGGTGATAACGTTGCCATCGACTATTTCGTTTATGCCGCTAGCGAAGGTATGTTTGCCGCCTGCATCAACATGAATGACCCGCGCTTCATCCCTCTTACCGATAGCGTATTCTTTGAATTCTTGCCCGCGGATGCGGAAGATGGCGATAACAACACCCTTACCCTCGATCAGCTTGAGATGGGCAAGGAATACGAAGTCATTGTCACCAACCAATGCGGTTTCTATCGTTACAAAATCCTCGATGTCATTCGCGTTATCGGCTTCCACAACAAGTGCCCCTTGATCACGTTTGCTTACCGCAAAGGCCAGTTGGTCAATATCGCGGCGGAAAAGACGAGCGAAGAACATTTGACCGAATCGGTGCGTCGCCTTTCCAAAGAACTTGGCGTCAACTTCACCGACTACGCCCTCTACATCGACACGAACCGCACCGTTTCCCGTTACGTCATGTTGCTTGAACCGGACTCTCATGTCGAAATCGACAAAGACGGCGCCTACGCCAAAGCTTTCAATAGAATCCTTTCGGAGGTTAACCCGGAGTATAACTTCTTCGCCAACTTACGTCATAGCATCGATGAGCCGCTTATCCTCATCCAGCAGCAAGAAACCCATGCCCTCTGGCGTGAATACAAATTGATGAAGGGTTCTAGCGCCAACCAGGTTA
>JBGUWA010000129.1:0-12540 GCA_045220635.1 Candidatus Alloenteromonas sp.
TCCGAACCTCGGTTTTGGCTTCTCCAACAAAGGAGGGAAAAAGCAATGAAATCCTATGCGGAACAAGTCATCGACCGTTACGTCGAGGACAACATGGAAAACTCCCATTGCATCGGCATCGAAGACCTCCCTCCTTATGGACTGCAGTCGTATTTCTTCGATGAGCTCGATAAAATCGAGGTCAAAGGCTTCCCCGTCGGCTGCGATTTCGTCTCCCCCGAGGGCGAGACCTTGACCCTTTCCGATTATCGCAAACGCATCAAGGAAGTCGGTGGAAAATGCCGTCTTCGTTACCATTATCTGCCCAAGTACCACGAGCTATATATCGGCACGACCGGCTCAGGCAAAACCACTTGCTGCATGGAGCCCGACCTTCGCGCCCTCGCCGCCCAAAAGAACAAACCTAACCTCTTCGTGACCGACCCCAAAGGCGAGCTTTTCGCCCATAACGCACGCTACTTGCAGAGCAAGGGTTATCGCACCTTCGTCCTCAACTTCAAGGATTTCTCCCGCAGCGACCGGTGGAACCCCCTAGAGGAAATCTACGACATGCAGGAAGAACTCCTTCATTGCGGCGAGAAGGTCGAAACCCGCACCGGACCCCTGGACCGCAATCTCTCGCTTGTGGCCACCGCGGAGAAGTACAAGGAAACCTACTTGGTATATAAGCGTCACGCGTTCCCCGATGAGACCTTCCTCGACCGTTACCTCATGACCGAGCGCAGCATGATCCAATCCAGCGTCGCCTCGCTCATCAACCAGCTCGCCACCATCTTGATCCCAAGCAGCAATTCTTCCGATCCAGGCTGGGAAAATGGCGCGCGTTCCTTATGCGCGGGCATCTTGATGCTCATGACCGCGCAAATCGGCAAACCCGATTTCAAGCGCAGCATGATGACGCTTCGCACCGTCAACGAGCTCTATTCCATCTTCCGCCGCGCCTACAATGGCGATGACGACGAGGCCCAAGACAAGATCCAGGAGATGCTCAAAAACACTTCCCCCGAAGTGGCCAATAAGCTCAACATCGTCCTGCAAGCCCACCCCAACGGCCGCAAAGGGTATCTGAGCACCTTCCAGTCGGCGATCGCCCAATGGATGCAAGGCCATATCCACTTCCTGACCTCGGACACCACCATCAACGTCGATGGCGACGACCCCTTCGCCGTCTTCATCTGCACCCGCGACTACGATAAATCCGACTTCCCCATCGCCGCCCTTTTCGTCGATTGGATCTACCGCAAAGCCCTTAAGGCCGCCGAAAAGGCGCCGCGAAACGAGAACAACGAGCCGCTTACCCGCGACCTGCACTTGCTGCTCGACGAATTCGGCAATATCCCCAAGATTCCTTCTTTTGAAACCAAGATCGCCACGGCCCGCAGCCGCAAGATCTGGTTCCACCTCTTCATTCAGACCTACGACCAGCTCGATAACGTTTATGGCGCCGCCACCGCCGCCGTCATCATCGATAACTGCAACCAGCAGCTCTTCCTTGGCGCCCAAGCGGAAACCACCAAAGAACGTTTCTCGAAAGAATGCGGTCTTAAGACCATCCCCGAAGTGGCCAACCTCTTCGGCCGCGACAACATCAACCTCATCTCGGTGCCCGTCGTCTCCTTGACCGATTTGGACGCCGTTTCCGCCGGGCGAGCCTACGTCAAGCGCATCTACGTGCCGACCTTCCGCAGCACCTCGATTCCGAGCTACGTCTCCGCCGCGGAAGGCGTCTTCGAGAACTTCGAAGACCCAAGCGCCTTCCTCGAATGCGCCCCGTTGAACGACGTGCTCCCCTATGACCGCGACCACTGCTACCCGCCCTTCTCCCCCAGCAGCTTCTTCTCGACCGAAGAAGGCGAGGACGACGATTAAGGAGAACGACCATGGATCAAGTACTACAAGATAAACTCCGCGAATCGAACATCCTTTTCCTTCACCCCAAATGCTCCGACGACGACATCAACCAAATCGTCTTCAGTTTGATGGCCATCGCCCAGGATAACCCTAAGGCCGAAATCCAGCTTTACATCGTGGGAAGCTTCGAATATGGGCGCGCCATGCCGGTTTATGACGCGATCCGTTCGATCCCGAACCCCGTCTTTGGGGTGGTCATCGGCGCGATCGGCGCCTTCTCGGTGCTCATTTTGTGCGCTTGCTCGACGAAAGCGATGCTCCCCCATTCCCGCCTATATTTTAGCGAGCCTTATGGCGCGCTTGACGCCGGCGCCAACCAGCAGACCGAAGTCGTCATCGCCGCCAAGCAGGCTCAACTTGAAGCCGAGGAATACGTCCGCTTGCTCGCCAAATATACCGGCAAAGACCTAAAGACCATCGAGAAGGATGTCGAGGAAGGCAAGCGCTTCTCCCCCGAAGAGGCCAAGGAATACGGCCTCATCGACACCATCATCCAGTGAGGTAAATCGTTATGGACACCAGACCCCGCATTGTCACCTTGGCCTCCGACGTCAACGAAATCTCGGCCCTTTCGGTCATCCTTTCGTTGCTCGATTTCAACTCCGAGGACCCCACCCGCCCCATCGAGTTGCACATCAACTCGGGCGGCGGCTCCATCGACGCCGGCTTAGCCATCTATGACGTCATCCAATACATCGACGCCCCCGTCTACACGGTGTGCTGCGGCCTTGCCGCTTCCATGGGCGCCTTCTTGCTCAGCATCGGCGAGAAAGGCCATCGTTCGGCCTTCCCCCATTCGCGCATCTTGATCCATCAGCCTTTGATCCATGCCGATCAGCCGAGCTTGCAACGCGCCTCTTCTTTGAAGCGCACCGCCGATTCGTTGACGGAAACAAGGCAACAATTAGAAGCCATCATGGCGGAAGCCTGCGGCCAACCCATCGAGCGCGTGCACGAGGATTGCGAACGCGATAACTGGATGAGCGCCGAACAAGCAAAAGAGTATGGCCTCATCGACGAGCTCACCTTGCTCGCCAAGGACGAATAAGGGAGGCAAAAAGATGAAAATCAACGAAGAATCCTTGCTTTCCCTCCATTTCCAAGCCTTTTACCAAATGGTGTACCTGACGACGATGATCGCCAACGTCTCGACGCCAGAATATGACGAAGACGCCCGTAAGTTCATCGCCCTTATTGGCAACGCCTATGGCCTCAAGGAAGAGGAAATCGCCTTCTTTAGCGACTTGATCGTTGACGAACTTTCGGCGCTTCCGACCTATCGCAGCGCCCGCGCTTTCACGGAGAACCTGCCACAGGATTTCCCCCACAAAGACGCTTATGGCATCAAGGCCGACGTCATCTATGCGCTTCATTCCCTTGCCCACAAGACGGAGAACTTCCCGGTCCCGACGCGCTTTGACTGCGCCATCTATATGCCCTACTTCCCGTCGCTTCGTCGCGGCGAGCTACTCGAAGCCGCCTTCACGGGCAACTTGCCCGCCAACCGCGCCTTGGCTCTATTTGAAGAGCTTGGCATCGGCGGACCTCGCGACCATGAGGGGGCGATCATCCGTCTCAAGCAGTGCGCGTATTGGGGCGATACCTTGTCGTTCCGCTTGCTCGCCTATTTAGGCGAAGGCCGCACCAAGGAGATTTTCACCGCGATGGTCGAGCATATCCCTTCGTTGGACCGTGGCGAGCTTAGCCTTGATCCTTCCGTCGACGCGGACATCGCCGAGACCTACGAAATCATCGCCCATACCCGTCAATCGGTGGTCTTGAGCTTGCATCGCCCCTTGATCGACTATTCTTACGTCGAGGCGATCCAATTGCCGGATTTGCCACTGAGCCGGAAGCTTCTTTTCGCCAAGTTCTATGGCGCCAGGGGCTGGAAATCCGTCACCAACCCATCCGAGAACCCCACCAAGCGGTTCGGGTTCAGCCATTAGGAGGAATCGACCATGAAAAAGAAACCTTATTCCACCGTGGTCGCCGAAGACTTCGTGAGGCAAAACCTCGAGCATTCGGAAATGCTTGAAAACGAAGACCTCGACGAAGCCGACCTCCCGAGCTACGATTACGACCAGCTCCCCAAGACCGAGATCTTCGGGTTCCCCTGCCGCAGCGAGGTGCGCGACCCCAAGGGCAACCTCATCGCCTTGCAAGACGTCAACAAGATGAAACCCGAAGACGCCAAAGGCTGCCATCTTCGCTATTCCTATTTGCCGTTGCACCACGAGCTTTACGTCGGCACGACCGGCTCAGGCAAGACGACGGGGGCGATGGAGCCGCAGCTTCGCGCCATCTCCAGCCAAAAGAACAAGCCCAACATCTTCATCACCGACCCCAAGGGCGAACTTTATGAGCATAATGCCCGCCACCTCACCGGGCAGGGTTACCGCGTCTACGTCCTCAATTTCAAGGAAATCTCGCGTTCCCACCGTTGGAATCCGTTAGGCGAACTTTACGACAAACAAGTCTATTTGGCCGCGATCAAGAAACCCGAGCAACGCGAAGGCCCCATCCCCGAAGACGTCGAAAAAGCCGTCAAAGGCATCTACTTGAAGACGTGGTTCTACTTCGACGGCAAAGCCTATCCGAGCCGCAACATGGCGATGCGCGCCTACGACATCCGTTGCTTCATCCTCTCTTCGGAGATCTCATCGCTGGTCAATGCGTTGTCTTTATCCATGATCCCGCGCCTCGACGTCAAAGACCCGACCTGGGACGATGGCGCACGTGCTTACCTCCAAGGCATCATCCTCTTGATGCTTGACGAGGCGGTAAATAATCCTAAGTTCACCCGCGAGATGTGCAACATCAAGACCATCAACGACTTCGCCTCCTTCTTCCAGATCGCCTACGAAGGCAGCTCCTATTCGCCGCAGCGCCGCGCCGCGGAACGCCTGCTTCGCGGACGCAACTCCGAAATCACGGAGAAGCTCATGAACGTCCTCAAGACCGCGGACAACACCCGCCGCTCCTATATGTCGCATTACGCCACCTGCGTGGAACGCTGGAACCATGGCCACATCTACATGCTGACCGCGGACACCACCATCGACATCTCCGAGCAGAAAAAACCCTTCGCGGTCTTCGTGGCCACCCGCGACTACGAGAAGTCCGACTACACCATCGCCGCCTTATTCATCGATTATGTTTATCGCGCGCGCTTAGAGATTTCCGAGAAAGCCCCACGCGACGGCCATGGCTATCCGCAGGTCCGCGACACCCACTTCCTGCTCGACGAATTCGCCAATATCCCGGCGATCCCGGACTTCGACAATAAGATTGCCACCGCCCGCAGCCGTCGCCTGTGGTTCCACCTTTACGTCCAATCCTACGAGCAACTCAACCTCGTCTATGGCGAAAAGGCCGCGAACATCATCGTCGATAACTGCAACACGCAGTCTTTCCTCGGCTCGCAAAGCCAATCAACCAAGGAACGCTTCTCCAAGGAATGTGGCATCAAGACGATCCCAAGCATCTCCACGGTCTTGCGCTCGGATATCAACGCCCACGTGACCGTGCCGGTGTTGCCCATTTCCAAGTTGGATTTGATCGAGCCGGGCACCATCTTCACCAAGAGGCTACACGCCAACCTCATCAAGACCTACTTCGTGCGTTCTTACGTCTGCTCTAGGCTAGGGTTCTTCGCCGATTTCTATGATCCGTCGGCGTTTGCGGAACTCGCGCCGGAGAACACCATCGATCCTTATTCCAAAGACCGCATGCATCCGGCCTTTCTCGAAAAGCCCAAGAAGAATCCTTGGGATGACTTCTTCGGTTAGTCCTTCGCGGAGGGGGTATGGGAAACCATATCCCCTTCTTTTTTGCCGCAAAACCACTCTTTTGTTCCAAATTATACAATGTATATATTTCTGGTCATTTATCCCTCTAAATGTGTGTTTTGAAGCATGAAGATAGTATTTCTCAGATCAATCCTATCGGCAAAAAACGCAATAGTTATACATAGTTTTACGTTTTTTGCCGAATGGGTTTATTTGCATATGTTCCATTCTTCTTGGGAAGGCGAATACCCGCGCAAAAAAAGAGTTTGCCCCATCGCAAGAAACCCATCCTCTATGGAAAACAAAATGCCTTGACGGCTTTTGCTTAACCAATGCTTTTATTTGATGATGCGAATCAATAAAGGATCCAACGCGTACCAATAATCCTCGGTTTCCCCGACGACTTTGACCCAGGCGACGACCAATTGGTTATCGATCTCCACCATCTCGGGGATCTTGATCGCGCGATCGGCCAGACCGAATGACCAGTTATGGGAAGCGAAACGGCAGGTCGACAAGCAGGCCGTGCCAAGCATATACCCCGGTTCGATGCCTTCGTCAAAAGGAACATACATCTCGTTATAGAAGAGATTGATTTGGAACGACAGCCACTGGGTATCGCCAAGGACGACGTTGACTTCGCTTTTGAGGTCGCAATGGACTTTGCCGCCGTTGATGGGGAAAAGATGGTCGACGTCGCTTGGAATGTAGACCGGCGTTTCCTCGCGGTAATAGAAGAAGCCAAGGGAATAGAACCAATCCTCTTCTAGGAAGAGGTTTATCGCGGAACCTTCGCCGTTTCTTGCGCTAAGCAAGGTCAAGGAAAGTTGGTTGGCGTCGACGACCTGCATGTCGAAGGAGAGTTCGCCACCGCTATCCACCGGAAAGGCCATGATGTCGGAATAGGAAAGCAAATCGATATAGGTCTCCTCATAAGCGTCGGAAAGGGTGATCAGAATCGAATCGCCGATGGACGAAAACTCGTTCTTCTCATAAGAGACCTTCAGGAAGTTTGGCTTCCCCGGCACGATGTCCAAGCCATATTTTCCGATCGTATCCACGGATTCCTGCATGGCCTGGCTTGTGATTTCGATGGGTCCGGGGGCTGGGGCAAGCGATGCGGCCAAAGGATCGGAACTCGCCGTCGGACCAGGTACGTTTTTGGGAAGCAAGGCAAAGGTGATCGCGATGCCGGCGATGATGCTTGCCGCGGACAAAGCCGAAACGATTGGAATCCAAACCCTCTTCCGTGGGGCAGGCGCGACCGGGGCCGCTTCCGCTTCGACCGGAACGACTTTCAATCCCGACGGGAGGATGTTCAAAACCTCGCAGAAAGCTTCAAGGGTTTGCAAGGAGACATGGCTTTTGCTGCTTTCGTAGTTGCGGAGGCTGCGCGTCGTGAGGTTACAAGCGTATGCCATCTGCTCTTGCGTGAGCCCTTTTTGCTTTCGTGCCTCCGACAAAAGCGCCCCAACTTCATCCAAATCAAAAGGCAAAGGCGCGTAATGGGTGTCGTCCATTTGGCGGAGGAAGACTTCGTCCAAACTGCAATCCAAAGCCTGGCATAAGGCGTCGGCTTGGTTGATGGGGAAGGCGCTATCGACGGATTCGAATCGTGACATCGCTTGCGGCGTATAGAAAAGAAGCTCGGCCAAGTCTTTCTGACTCAGGCCTACCTGCTTGCGCTTCGCGGCGACGTATTTGGAAAGCGCGATTTTTTCCATACCCAAATAATAAGCGCTACATCGAGACAATCAAATATTTTTCCCCTATTTGGCAATCCCATTGTTTGATACTGATACGGCCTATACTCATCATGATGTTGTTCGAACCAAGCGAAACCCGCACTAGCAGCGCTGCCCGGAAAAAAGGAGGCAGACCCATCTCGAATCAACGCGTCAACGTCGTGTTGGAAATGATGTTTTCCCTACAAGAGAACGGTTCCTTTTCCAAGACGGCCATCATGAACCAACTCGGCATTTCCCGCAGCACCTTCTTCCGCTCCTTAAGCGACTTACGGTGCTACCTACAAGAACGCCGACCCTACATGGAGCTTTGTTTGGATACCGACCGCGACATGTACATGTTGCTGCAACCCACGGACAAATAGCCTTTCACCCCCCTCACCCCTACAAGCGCCACGCCTAATGTGCCTGGCGCTTTTTGCTTTGAAAGCAAACACCTGAAAGCCCTTTTTTCTTTGCATACGGGCGCATGAAGAGTAATATTCCCTTGTTTTTTGGGAGGTCCTCACTCATGAACATGCGAAACATTGCCATCATTGCCCACGTCGACCATGGCAAAACCACCTTGGTCAACGCCCTTTTGTCGTCTTCCGGCACCTTCCGCGCCAACGAAGACGTCGTTGATCGCGCCCTCGACTCCAACCCGCAGGAACGCGAACGTGGCATCACCATCTTGGCCAAGACGACCTCCATCATGTACAAAGACACCAAGATCAACATCGTCGACACGCCGGGGCACGCCGACTTCGGCGGTGAGGTTGAGCGCATCATGCACATGGTCGATGGCTGCTTGTTGCTCGTCGACGCGTTCGAAGGCACGATGCCGCAGACGCGCTTCGTTTTGAAAAACGCGCTCCAGAACCACATCAAGCCCATCGTCGTCATCAACAAAGTCGACCGTCCCAACGCGAAAGCCGAAGTGGCCGTCGACGAAGTGTTGGATCTCTTCATCCAGCTTGGCGCTCCCGAAGAGCTTTTAGATTTCCCGGTTGTTTATACCAGCGCCTTAAACGGCACTTCTTCCTATTCCGCCGACCCCGATTCGCAGGTCCCCGGCATGGAAGCGGTCTTCGAGACCATCCTCAAGGAAATCCCCGAACCCATCTGCGATCCCAAAGCCCCCTTCCAGTTCCAGCCCGCTTTGCTTGACTATAACGGCTTCGTTGGCCGCATTGGCATCGGCACCGTCCGCGGTGGCTCGTGCAAAGCTGGCGACATCCTCACCGACACCCGTCTCGACGGCACCACCAAGGATTTCAAGATCATGAAGCTCTTCTCCTTCCAGGGTTTGCGCCGCGTCGAAGTCGACGAGGTCGAATGTGGCGATATTTGCGCGATTGCCGGTTGCGAAGATTGCAACGTCGGCGAAACCTTCTGCGCCAAAGGCGTGAGCAACCCCCTTCCCGCGTTACGCGTCGACGAACCAACCTTGCAGATGGAATTCGGCACCAATAGCTCGCCCCTACGCGGACAAGATGGCAAATTCGTCACCGCCCGCGTCATCGAGGATCGTCTCTACCAGGAAGTGCAACGCGACGTGAGTCTTCGCTACTCCCGCATCCCCAACACCGAAACCTGGACCGTCTCGGGTCGAGGCGAACTTCATCTTGGCGTCTTGATCGAAACCCTCCGCCGTGAAGGATTCGAACTCGAAGTCAGCAAACCCCACGTCATCATCCGCGAAATCGATGGCGTCAAATGCGAACCCTATGAAGACCTCCAAATCGATGTCCCCAGCGAATTCGTCGGCGACATCATGGAAACCTTGGGCAATCGTGGCGCGAGCATGATCGACATGGTCGAAGGCAATGGCCAAACCCGCCTTACCTACGTCATCCCTAGCCGCGGCTTGCTCGGCTTCATCAACAACTTCCTGACCTTAACCAAAGGTTATGGCATCATCAACCATACCTTCAAAGAATATCGCCCCGTCTATGGACATAGCGTCGGCGAACGTTCCATCGGCGTCCTCGTTTCCACCGACAAAGGACCCGCGACCCCCTACTCCATCGAGAAAATCGAGGATCACGGCACGATGTTCATCACGCCGGGCACCATCTGCTACGAAGGCATGATCGTCGGCGAACACCGTTACCCCACCGACCTGGCCGTCAACGTCACCGCCGTCAAGCCGCAGACCAACGTCCGCAGCTCCACCAAGGACCAGACCGTCGTCTTGAAGTCGCCCAGAAAGATGACTCTTGAGGCGTGCCTAGACTACATCAACTCCGACGAACTCGTCGAAGTCACCCCCAGCGCCTTCCGCATGAGGAAGCGCATACTCTCCACTCCCGAGCGCAAGAAATGGGAAGCCCATCAAAAAGCGCTTAAGGAAGCCCAGGAATAAGCAAAGCAAAACGCGCACCTCGATGCGCGTTTTCTTTGCTCGATTCATTGACCGCGTTTTCTATGCGAATAAGTCGCGGACAAGGCGCTCGTCTTTTTGCAGTTGCTCCTTCAATTGCTCGAGGCCATCGAACTTTTTCTCGGGGCGAAGGTACGCTAGAAACGCGCAATAGATCGTTTTGCCATAGCAATCGCCATCATAATCGAGGATATGGGCTTCGATGACGGGTTTGTCGAGTTTTCCTAGGGTGGGGTTCACGCCGACGTTGACCATCGCCCGATACGCCACGCCATCGACGTATACCGCGGCGCAATAAACGCCAATCTTGGGAAGGACGTAATCGAAGGAGGGGGCGATGTTCGCCGTGGGGAAACCTAGTTTCGCCCCATCATGGAAGCCTTCTTTGACGGTGCCGCGGATTTCATAGCTTCGGCCTAGGCGCTCGTTGGCTTGTTTCAGGTCCCCTTCTTCCAATAAGGATTTGATTTGTCGCGAAGAGATTTTCTCGCCTTCTAGTTCCAGCATGGGCACCTCTTCGACCTCGAAGCAAGACCTCAAAGTCTCAGGCGTTCCTTTCGCGTTTTTACCAAAGCGGAAGTCCGGTCCGACGACCACGCGCGTCGCGCCTAACTTCTTTAGCAAATCGATAAACTCTTCCGGTTCCAAATCATAGAACGAAGGATCGTTTTCCAAGACATACAAAACGTCCAAGCGGGAAGACAAACAGAAGCGGATTTTGTCTTCGACGCTTGATAGATGAGGACCCTCGTCAAAGGGGTTAACGAACAATAACGCACCCGCGTCGCCTTTGCCGTTCAAGGAGGTCGCGACGAAAAGGGATTGATGGCCGCGATGGACGCCATCGAAGTTCCCTAAGGCAAGGCTTAAGTCCTTCCTTGGTTCAGGTAATTCTTCCAAACGAAAGCGGATTATTTCCATGACGACAAACCTCTCAAGCAGCGATAGATTTCGCCTTCTTTTTCATAGACGGCCAAGGCTTTTCCCTCATAACGAATCAAAACGCGTTCTTCATCAGTATCAAAGGATAATTTGACTCCATTAGATACTTTCTTCGCCACTTCATCATTTACTTCTATATTTTTGTATTCCACGTAATCCGCGGGGTCAAGAAGGTCAATTTGGCTCGCCTTTTCTAGGGGTATGGATTGCGCGATTTCGATGTTTCCGACCGCGGTTCTTCGTAACGATTCGAGATAGCCAACGGTGCCAAGAGCCTTGGCGATGTCTTCGCCCAAAACGCGGATGTAAGTGCCTTTGCTCACACGGCAAGAGAAGAGGATTTCGCCTTCTTTAAGTTCAAGTAATCTCAACTCAAAGATTTCAATTGGGCGAGGTTCCCGATCGATTTCCTTTCCCTGGTGGGCGAGCTTATAAAGGGCGGTGCCGTCGACTTTGATCGCGCTGGTCATGGGAGGTATCTGAGTGCCCTTGCCAAGGAAACTTTTAAACACTCCGTTCACCCTTTCTTCGGACAAAGCGGGGACGGGTTTTTCTTCTTGGACCTGCTCGGTCTTGTCGCCGGTATCGGTGGCCTTTCCTAGGACAAGGCGAGCATGGTAGGTTTTCTCTTCGTCGGGAAGGAAATTCATGTATTTTGTCGCTTCGTTGATGGCGACGATGAGCAATCCCGTCGCGAACGGGTCCAAGGTGCCAAGGTGCCCGACTTTCCGCGTATGGAAAAGACGTTGGAAATGGTTATCCACTTGACGCGAGGTGATTCCCTCGGGCTTATCGATGAGGAGGATGCCATGGCTCGACATGGCAATCATTATCGGCACTTTTCCCCTTCTTGTCTAATGGCCTTTCTATCCATCTCGTAGGCAGGGGCGCGCGATATTCGTTTGCAAAACCCAACCAACTAGGTAATACTTAGGCGTGGGCCTTAACAATTTAAGGCCAGTTAGGAGGGAAAATATGAAACGACACACCTTCCCCTTTGCATTAACCTTGCTCGCATTGACCCTTGGTTCATGCAGCTTTGGGCCTAGCTCTTCTTCGGCTCAGCCCTCTACCCAATCTTCCCAAGCTTCAATCAGCAATCCGGATGTTGGGGATTACGATTTGGTTCTTTCCTTTGCCACCACCGGAGAGAAAGCCATCCGCGAAGGCGACACCATCGTCGGCGTTGCCGGCATGGACTATTTTGGCGGCATCTCCGGCGGCAACCTTTACCATGACAACGGTCCGGTTTTGTTGGGCAGCCGCAGCAGCTTAGGCAGCCTTTCGATTTCCTTTGATAAACCCCGCCGCGTCAGCAAACTCGTCGTCGAAGCGAAAGCCTATCGCAGCGATTCCGACGTCGCGTTGGACTGCAAACTCGGTTCACGGGAAGTCGGCACCCTCTACCTCAACGCCAAGACGTCATACGAATATGATGTCTCCTCGCTTAACGAAGAGGTCGGCGACCTTACCCTCAGCACCCAATATGGCAGTAGCCGCGCGGACATCTACACGATCAGCGTTTCCTTCGGCCAGGTCGAGGATATTTACCCCGAAAGCATTGCCTTCTCCCCCGCTTCCTATCGCGTTCCCGAAGGCGGTAGCCGCGTCAGTACCTTGTCCTTTGCGCCCTCCAACGTCAACGTCAAAGAAGTCACCTACGAATCCAGCGACACAAGCGTTGCCACCGTCGATGAATCCGGCCGCATCTCTGGCGTTGCCCAAGGCAGCGCGATCATCACCGCGAAAGCCCGCGCCAAAGAAGGCTTCGTCACCGCCACCGCGT
>JBGUWA010000130.1:0-1699 GCA_045220635.1 Candidatus Alloenteromonas sp.
CGATGATGACGCCTTCCTCCTCGGCTTCGAGCTGTTCGAGTTTGGAAGCGGGCATGGTGTCGCGGGTCTCCAAGCAATACATCGAGACCTTCTTCGCGCCGAAACGCGTGGCGACGCGGGCGCAGTCGATGGCGACGTTGCCACCGCCGACGACGATGACTTCGCCATTGATCTTTTGCTTTTGGTCTTCGCAAGCGCGAGCCAGGAAATCAACCGCGATTTCGGTGCCTTTCGCATCATCGTTAGGCACGCCCGGGCGGCGGCCGCCTTGGCAGCCGATGGCGAGGTAGAAGGCACAGTAGCCTTGTTTCTTGAGCTCTTCGATGGTGATGTCTTTGCCGACTTCGACGTTGCACTTGATCTCAACGCCAAGTTCCTTCATCACTTCGATTTCGGCGTCGATGACGGCGCGTTCGAGCTTATAGGAAGGAATGCCATAACGGAGCATGCCACCCGGCTCGGCATGTTTTTCGAACACGGTCGGACGGTAGCCTTTGATGGCGAGATAATAGGCGGCGCTTAAACCCGCGGGGCCTGCGCCGATGATGGCGATTTTCTGCTTGAACTCGAAATCGTCTTGGGCGGCGGGGATTTCCTTTTCGGGGATATAACGGGTCGCGGGGTCAAGGTCGCGTTCGGCGAGGAACTTCTTGACCGCGTCGATGGCGATGGCTTTGTCGATGCTGCCACGGGTGCAGGCGTCTTCGCAACGCTTATTGCAGACGCGGCCGCAGACGGCGGGGAAGGGGTTGTGTTTCTTGATTAACGCCAAGGCTTCTTCGTAACGGCCTTGGGCAGCGAGCTTGAGATAACCTTGGATGGCAATGTGCGCGGGGCAAGCCGTTTTGCAAGGCGCAGTACCGGAAGGATAGCAGTTGACTCGGTTGGCGTCGTTATAGTTTTCGGTCCATTTATGACGCCCCCATTTGGTGACAAACGGATCGTCCATTCTTGGATAAATCACTTCAGATTTGTCCTTTTTGCAGAGTTTTTGGCCTAAACGCACCGCGCCGGCGGGGCAATATTCGACGCATTGGCCGCAGGCGACGCATTTGGCTTTGTCGACATGGGCGACGAAAGAAGAACGGGAGAGGTTTGGGGTATTGAAGAGTTGGGAAGTGCGAAGCGCGTGGCAGATCTTGGGGTCGCAGTTGCAGATGGCGATGATCTTGCCTGCCCCGTCGTTGTTGGTGATTTGGTGAACGTAGCCGTTCATCTCGGCGCGTTCGAGAATGCGGAGGGCTTCGGCTTTATCGATATAACGGGCTTTCTTGGTTTCGACGCAATAATCCGCCATGTCGCCGACGGCAAGGCACCAATCTTCCGCGTCACGGGCGCCACCAACGCCAAGAAGCTCTTCGCACATCGTGCAAGAGCAAGGCGAAGCGGCGAGATGCCCTTCGTATTTGTCGAGCCAATAGTTGATGTGCTCGATATCGATGGAACGGGAGTCGTGCTCAATGGCTTTTTCGACGGGGATAACGTGCATGCCAATGCCCGCGCCGCCGGGAGGGATCATCTCGGTGAGGCCGTTGAGGGGGTCAAACGTCATACGCTCGAAGAAGCGGGCGATTTCCGGATGGGCTTCGATCTGGTCGCGGCGCATGTTGGAGAATTCTGCGCTGCCCATGATGAAGCGCGGCAAGACGTAGTGACGGACGCGTTTGCCGTTTTTGTCTTTGGGATAATGCCATTCGAT
>JBGUWA010000131.1:0-8871 GCA_045220635.1 Candidatus Alloenteromonas sp.
GCCAAGTTAGTCTCCGGTCTATATTCCCCATGGGAGGGCGAGATTCTTTTCGATGGCAAACGCATTATCGAAATCGACCGCGAGAACTTCAGCAATATGGTTTCCGTCGTCGACCAGGATATCGTCTTATTTGAGGATACGGTCGAGAACAACATCAAGATGTGGGACGACACCATCGAAGGATTTGAAATGATTTTGGCCGCGAACGATGCTTGCATTCATCAAGTCATCATGGAAAAAGGCGGTTACAAATACAACCTATTGGAAGGAGGTAAGAACTTCTCGGGCGGTGAACGGCAGCGCATCGAAATCGCTCGAGCTTTAGCCAATGACCCTGCGGTGCTAATTCTGGACGAAGCCACCAGCGCGCTTGACGCCCAGACGGAGTACAACATCGTCGAAGGAATCAAACGAAGGGGCGTTACGTGCATTATCGTGGCTCATCGACTCTCCACGATTCGCCACGCCGACCAGATTTTGGTTTTGGACGAAGGGGATGTCGTGGAAAAAGGCAACCACGAAGAGCTGATGGCCAAACGCGGTCGTTATTACAATCTGATTACGAACGAGTAGGGAAAGACAATGGGTTGGTACGATGATTTAATTCGCGAAAGAAAGAAGAAGAACCAAGACATTTTTGAAGCCTCTTCGAAGAAGATTTCGAGTTCTGTTTTTGGCGGCGGCCTCCAAGAAGACGATCCTTTGCTGACCGCCCTCAAGCAAATTTTCAAATACTACCGTTTAGACCCAACCGACATTCCTAGCCGTTTCAATGACGTGGCCAATGAGCTTGACCCCATCTTGATGAAACATGACTTATTGACGCGAAAGATTCATCTTGAAGAGGCGTCAATGAGGCATAACCAGGAGCCAATCTTGGCTTACACCAAAGAGAGCAAGACGCCTGTCGCCTTCCTCCCTATGGGCGACTATGCCTATTATCTCATTCATCCTGAAACGGGCAAAAAATGCATGATAACCCCGCAAATCCTTGAGGATTTCGATGTTGATGCGACAACGTTCTACCATCCTTTGCCTCAGAAAAAGCTCACCTTGGATGATTATGCTGGATACGTAAGGCGGAACGTTCGAGTCCGTGACCTCGTCCTCATTTTGGTCCTTATCGTTTTGGTCACTGGCGTTGGGCTAACGATTCCCTACTTGACGCGTATTTTGATCGGGGACGTCATCGACAATCTGGATTACAACCTGTTCCTGATCATCGCGCTTTCCTTGTCTGGGGTGGCAATCACGCTTCTTTTGATCAAAACGACCCAAGGAATTGTCAATGCGCGCGTTGCGCTTCGGGTAGAGAACTCTGTCCATTCCGCGATGATGATGCGTTTGCTCTCTTTGCCCCCCTCGTTCTTCAAGAAATACAACACCGGCGAATTGAACATGCGCGTCAATATGGTTTCGGCCATCAGCAATCTGATGGTCACGGGTATTTTCATCGGCGGATTAACGTCCATCTTAGGCATGTCTTTTATCGTCGCCATCGCGGGCTTCTCCGTGGCGCTTGTTTTGCCTTCGCTTCTGGTCGTGCTGGCCAACCTCATTTTCGTTATCGTCGTCTCCTTCATCGAGCGAAGGGTAATCCGTAAGCGAACCCGTCTGAACGCTAGAGAAAGCGGCGTTTCCTATGCGTTGATCAGTGGCATACAAAAGATTCGCATTACCGGTAGCGAAAAACGCGCGTATGCCAAATGGACCGATGCCTATATCCCAGCGGCACGCGTTCAGTATAATCCGCCTTTGATCATCAAGCTTTCCCCCGTCATCAGCGCGCTTATTTCCGCCGCGGGTGGCGTGTTGATTTACTATCTCGTCGCTTTGAATAACGTAGATTCGGGAACCTATGTCGCGTTCGTCTCGGCATATGCGTCTTTATCCGCATCGCTCCTTGCGTTAAGCACCATTATCAACAACTGCGTTCGCATCCGTCCAATGTTGGAAATGGTTGTTCCTTTGCTCGAAGAAGAGCCTGAAAGCAATGGCGATAAGGTTATGGTGGAAGAACTTTCCGGCGCCATTCGCCTTGATCACGTCTCGTTCCAATATAACGACAAAACTCCACTGGTGCTGAACGATTTGTCTATAGATATCAAGCCTGGCGAATATGTTGCCATCGTTGGGAAAACCGGTTGCGGCAAGTCCACGATCGTGCGTTTGCTCCTTGGTTTTGAGAAACCGAATATCGGCAAGGTATATTTTGATGGCTATGACGTCGCGGACGTCGACCTGCCTTCCTTGCGTCGCAAGATCGGAAGCGTGACGCAGAATGGTTCTTTATTCCACGCCGACATTTTCCATAACATCACCATCTCGGCCCCCGAACTTGGTGAGCCAGAAGCCTGGGAAGCGGCGAGGATCGCCAATATCGATGAAGATATCCGCAAGATGCCAATGGGCATGAATACAGTCATTTCCGAAGGTCAAGGCAGCATTTCCGGTGGTCAAAAGCAACGCCTCATGATTGCCCGTGCCATCGTTCATAAACCGCGCATCATCATCTTCGACGAAGCCACTAGCGCGCTTGATAACCAATGCCAAAAAGAAATCACCGAATCCATTGGAAAACTCAACTGCACTCGCGTCATCATCGCGCATCGTCTCTCCACCATTAAGCAGTGCGACCGCATCCTTTTCCTTGAGGGCGGAAAGATTGTCGAAGAGGGCACTTACGACGAGCTCATCGAACGCAATGGGCGTTTCAAAGAACTGGTCGAGCGCCAGCGTATCGAAGAGTAAGGTTTCGCGAATCAAAAAGTCATTTCCATTCGCCGCTAAGGAAGCGAATGCGCCGCTTGAACCAATTCTCGAGCGTTTTGCAGTTTTCGATCCAATCGCTCTCGGCTTTTTCTTGCGTTAGGGTAGAAGAAGGAGCCCCGGGCATGGGATTATTGTTGGAACTCCAACGCACGAAATTCTTGCCGATGGCTTTGCGGTTTTCGTCATAGAAGGCCGTGGTGAAAAGTTCGTCGTAATAAGTTTGGATGCTTTGCGCGAGTTCTTGATAGCGGCGGTTCACCAGCGTTCGGAATTCAGGCATTGGATATAGGGTCATGAGCAATTCGCTGTACGTGGTGGAGCCTTCGCTGGCGGCCGAACCGGCGACATAGATGCCTTCGGGATTATTCTCATCGCCGCGAGCCGCGGTGGTAGTCGCATCGAAATCCCAAGCTGGGCCAAAGTAGAGTTTTCCCTTTGGCTTCTTGTACATATAGAAGGAACTGTATCCGGTGTCGGTGTTCTTATAGAGTTCGTGAAGGATATAAAGATCAACGAGGCTATCTACGTCCGCAAGACGGGAAAACTCCGCAAAATCCCCATCTTTTATCGCTGATGTATAAACTTGTTTTACGTAATCTTTGATGAAAGCGACCTGGGCGCGCCACTGCGCTTCGGTGATAAAACCTTCGGATTCAAAGTCCTCTGGATCGGGAGAATGAACGGTGAAGTTATATCGAACGATTCCGCCGTGAGGCTTGGTGGAAATATCGATGTCGGGAGATGGTCCGCCAGGAAAACCGCCCGGATTATCTCCGCCGCCTGGGTTGTCTCCTCCGCCAGGTCCGCCTGGAAAGCCAGGGAAACCAGGATTGCCCTCGCCTCCTCCGGGATTGCCACCACCAGGGTTATCGCCACCTCCAGGGCCGCCTGGGTTGTCTCCTCCGCCAGGTCCGCCAGGGAATCCAGGAAAACCTGGGTTATCGTCCCCGCCAGGGTTATCTTCTCCAGAGTAGTCTCCGGGACTACCTCCGACAAAAGCAGAACCGTTGGCGTTTTGCGATTGCTCAGAAGAACTTGAATCGGTGATATCGAAATAATCGATGCCTTCGGTACCCTTCGCGTAAGCATCGTATTCAATAAGGTACCCGGTATCTTCGACGCCGTATTTCGAGGAGATATCTACCCTTCCTTTGCCGACGCGAACATGTTCGCAAAGGACGTAGACGCCACGATATTCGCCATTGACGAACACGTCGATCCAGACGGCGTTGGTGGTGTACTCAAGCTTGGAGAAAAGCTTCCCTGCCATGTTGTAGGCGGTGTAGTTACGTAGAAGCGTCGTGTCGTTGAAGTTGGTGCAGGCTAGGATGACCCAATGTTTGTTCGCGGTTCGACCGAAAAGCGATTGCTTCTTATCGAATTTGATCTTGTACCCTTTCTTGGAATCCATCCACGAGCCGTTCCCGCGCCCCTTGAAGGAAGCTGGGCTATCTTTTTGATCGTAGATGCCGTCTTTGTTCACGATGGTCACGGTGCTTGAAACATAGGTTTCCCTTGTCACCGAATCTAATGGAATCACCTCATGAGATTCGTCGCGAAGCTCGATCATCATCGTCGGCAAGTTGGTGCGTTCCACCCATTCGGCCACCAAAGTTATGGGGGATTCGATGGGGGTGGCGAAATCAAATTCCTCATCATTGAGAAGCCAGCGCCTTAAGGCGTAGCCTTCGCGCGAAAGATAAGGTTTATCGATGCATTCGCCTTCTTCCACGAGCACGTCATCCAAAACGCAGGACTCGTCGCCCGTCTCAAAATGGACCTTAACGACGTTTTGCAATCTTTGCGACGAAGAGACTTCGCTGCTTGAGGAAGATGGGGCGGTGGCATCTAAAGAAGACGCGGGGGCGGAAGGTTCTTGGCTACTTAGCGAAGATGAGGAGCTCGATGTCGAGGGGTTTGAGCAAGAAAAGCACATCCCGCTTAGGGTGAAAAGGAGAACGGGAAGCGCTTTGGCCTTTTTCATACGCCTCCCACTATACTTGTTGCGAAATACCGGGTATGCAGATGTGCCAAAAACGATAATCTAGGGATTAATAAGGATTAGGCGTCTTTCTTTTCGCTAGGCTTAATGAGGCTCAAGTTAACGTGGCAATAGCCGCCGGGATTCTTATCCAAATAGTCTTGGTGATATTCCTCGGCGGGGAAGAAGTTGCGCATCATTTGGATCTCGATTTTGTAACCAGGCTCAAGGTGTTCGGAGAAATAGGCTTCCACGTCGACGGCGTCAAGCAAGTCGGTGTAGTAGACGCCAGAGCGATACTGATGGCCGATGTCATGGCCTTGCTGATCGATGGAATAGGGGTCGACGAAGCGCAGGAAGTGTTCCAAAAGTTGCGTGAGGGAGATGATTTCAGGGTCGTAGTCGATCTTAACTGCCTCGGCGTGATCGGCTCTTCCGGACTTCAAATCCTCATATTTGGGGAAGGCGGTGGAACCGTTGATGTAACCGACGCGGGTGGACTCGACGCCTTTCAAACTCTTGAAGTAAGCTTGGACGCCCCAGAAGCATCCGCCGGCGAAATAAATGGTCTTTTTCATAACGATATTATCTTAGACATTTCCGTTTTGATTGTCTTTCGGTTTCTTTTTGCTTTGCAAACTCTTAGAATTGCCTCATGGCACCTCGTAAGACCAAAACCAAACCTGCTAAAAAACTATCCCTTACCGAGAAAATCGGATTGCTCTATGGCGATGGGCCGTGGAAGATTCGCGGCGTCAAACGCATCGGCGTTGCGCCGACGAGGGTCGCGGACGGTCCTTGTGGCTTGCGCAAAGTCCCTGACGATTCGCTTAGCTTGACCGACTCGGAAATCAGCATCGCCTATCCTTGCCCCGCTTTGGTGGCGTGCAGTTTCGATAATGCCCTCTTGGAAAGATATGGCCGCATCCTTGGCTCGGAATGCCGCGCGCATGACGTGAACGTTTTGCTTGGCCCTGGGGTCAACATCAAACGCAACCCCCTTTGTGGCCGTAACTTCGAATATTATTCCGAGGATCCTTATCTTACGGGCATGCTCGCCGCGAGCTTCACCAAAGGTTTGCAAGGCGTTGGCGTCGGCGCATGCCTAAAGCATTTCGCCTGCAACTCGCAAGAAACCTACCGCATGGTCAACGATTCCATCGTCGATACCCGCGCCCTTCATGAGATCTATCTTCGCGGCTTCCAAATCGCCATCGAAGAAGCCAATCCTTGGAGCTTGATGGCCGCGTATAACAAAGTTAACGGGTACTACGCCAGCGAGTCCAAGTACTTGCTTCAGGACGTGTTGCGCACCAAGTGGAACTACGATGGCGTCGTGATTTCGGATTGGGCGGGCATCAATGACCCCGTTCTTTGCCATGCATATGGCTTGGATATCGAAATGCCTGGCCATAGCGGACGTTATCGCCGTCTTTCTGCCGCGGCACGCCATCGCACCTATTTCCAAAAGTTCACGGAATCGGCGCGTCGGGTTTGCTTGCTTAGCGAGCGCGTCCATGACGAGAGCAAAAAAGTGCCGCAGTTCCGTATTGAGGACGCGCACGCTTTTGCCGTCTCCATGGCGGAAGCTTCCTGCGTTTTGGCCCGTAACGAAGATAAGATCCTTCCTTTGAAGAGCCTAAAAGGCGTTGCCATCATCGGCGAATTCGCCAAGACGCCGCGTATCGGCGGGGGCGGTTCCAGCCAGGTTCGCGGATACAAGATCACTTCGTTCTATGACTATGCCTGCAAAGCCCTTGGCGAGGGCAATGTCGCCTATTCCCAAGGTTATGTTTCCGGCAACGAACCCGATAACCCCGAACTGATCCTCGACGCGGTGGACGTCGCTTCGAGGGCTTCTTCCGTCGTTTTGTTCCTGGGCACGTCCATGGGCGATGAGGCGGAAGGCTTCGATCGCACGGACTTGCATTTGGACGAGCGGCAAATCGAACTGTATAACCGCGTCTACGAAGTCAACAAGAATATTATCGTCGTGCTTTGCGCGGGCGCTCCGATCGACGCGGGTTTCCTTCGCAACGCGCCGGCGATCCTCATTTCCTACTTCGCGGGCGAAGGAGGCGGGGAAGCCATCTACAATTTGTTGACCGGCATCGCCAATCCCAGCGGCCACCTCGCGGAGACCTGGCCTTCCCGTGCCTATGAAGTTCCTTCCTTTGGCTTCTATCCTGGCGGACAACTTCAATCGCAATACCTCGAATCCATTTACGTGGGTTATCGTTATTACCTTTCCGCCGAAGAGTCGGTCCTCTTCCCCTTCGGCCATGGCTTAAGCTATACGAGCTTCTCCTATAGTCGCCCTCGCCTTAGCGCGAAAGAGATCAAAGCGGGAGAGCCATTGACCCTGACTTTGCTCGTCTCCAATAAGACGAAGCGTCCGGGTGATGCGTTGGTGCAGGTTTACGTTGAGCCAAAAGGCGGAAACGTGTATAAAGCCAAACGCACGTTGCAAGCCTATCGCAAGGTTCACCTTCAAGGCGAGGAACGCCTCGAAATCGAGATCAAGCTATCCCCTCGCGCCTTCGAGCATTTCGATGTCGAAAGCAACGAATTCCAAGTCGAGGGTGGCGAATATTTGATCGAAATAGGGGAGTCTTGCGAGGATATTGCATGGCAAGTGCCCGTTACGGTCCTTAGCGAAAAGACCTTCCAATCCAAAATCGATAACCTCTCCATCTACTATCACCCGCCGCGGGATGGCTTCTGGCAATACGACAGCGCCTTCGAACGGTTGCTCGGTCACGTCGTTCCGATCCCCAAGGATCCGCGCGTGAAGCCGTTTACGTTGAACTCGACCGTTGGCAACATCAAAGACACGGTTCCGGGGAAGCGTTTGCTTTCCAAAATGGAAGAGGAACTTGGCAAGAGGGATAACCCCGAGATGGTTCGCCGCATGATCCTTGAGATGCCGATTCGCGCGCTTACGTTAGGCGGCATCAGCGAACGCACGACGCAGGTCATCGTGGACCTCGCCAACGGCAAATGGCTTTTGGCGCTTTGGCATTTCATGGTGGGCAAACGTTAAGATGCTTTCCCTTATCTTATTAAAAGCGATTCATAAAGCGTTCGGCTTTCGCAGCGATGGCGAACCGCAGCTTCATTATTTCGATCCGGAAGATTATGGCATCGAAACCGAAGCGTTCTCTTTCTACTCGGGAAAGAACCTCCTCCGTGGCAGAAAATTTAGGCTCCCTGGCGTTTCGCCTCGGGCCATCGTCGTCTTTTTCCATGGCTTAGGCGCAGGATATACCGCCTACGCGCAAGAAATCACCGCGATTGCCAAAGAAGGCTATCTCGTCTATGCCTATGACAACACGGGTTCGATGACTTCCGAAGGGGAAACGGTAGGCTGCATGGCGCAGTCGTTGCTTGACCAAAAGGCCTTCTTTGAATATCTAGACAAAAACGACGCTTCGAACTTACCGCGCTACGCGATCGGACATTCCTGGGGCGGCTTCACCGCTTTGGGCGCTTTAGATAAAGCGTATCGCGTCGAAAAAGTCGTCTCGATTTCAGGTTTCATTTCCTTGACCAAGACGATTATGGCCAACAAAAAAGGGTTGGATAAGATGGAAGGCATAATCCGGCGCGCCTTAAGGAAAGGCTATGGCCGATATGGCGATTTGGAGATGGTTGACCTTCTCGCACATACGGACGCGCGCGTACTATATATTCAAGGCGAGGCGGACAACATGGTGCCTAAGACCATCAACTATGACATCTTGAATCAGCTTTTCGCCAAAAAAGAAAACATCTCGTTGATGCTCGTTCCTGGCGCCATGCACAACCCTTATTGGACCTTGGAAGCGCAGAAGTATTTCTATGAATTGGGCCATGACCACCATATGGCGGGCGTGAACTTCGATAACTCCTTCGTCATCGATTATTCCAAACTCGAAGACGACCCCGTTGTGATGGGACGTATCCTTGCCTTCCTCGCCGAATGAGTTTCATCGACATTTGCTTCAAGTAGGCGTATATTTCTTCCTGTGCCCAAGTGGCGGAACGGTAGACGCGCTCGTTTCAGGGGCGAGTGGTTAACAGCCGTAGGGGTTCAAATCCCCTCTTGGGCACCATATCCTTCATGCGCCCGTAGCTCA
>JBGUWA010000132.1:0-9894 GCA_045220635.1 Candidatus Alloenteromonas sp.
CGCGCGGCCTACATGGAAAAGAAAGTCACCGAAATCGGCGAATCCGCTTTTGAAGGATGCGCGTCGCTGGAGTCCTTCGAGTTGCCTCGAGAGCTAAAGAAGATTGGTTCTTGCGCATTCAAAGGCGCGAACATCGAAAGCGAACATCTCTATATCAACGTTCCCCATGGAACCCAGACCTTCATGGGTTCGACGTTAAAGAAGATTGATTTTGGTCCCATCGATATCGGTGATGAGGCATGTCGAGGTTGCCGGTCCTTAAATGGGTTGCGCCTAAACCTTGGCGATCATTCCATCGGCGCTTCCGCTTTCCGCGATTGTTCCAGTTTGGGCGAGGTCTTCATTAACGCGAAAGAGCTCATCACCAGTTGTTTCTCCCATAGCGGAGTCACCAAAGCAATCCTCGATAAGAACGTCCAGTATATCGGTGAATACGCCTTCTCTACCTGCGAGAAACTCGAGGAGATGGAATTGCGTTGCGAAGACGTCTCCATTGGCAAAAACGCATTCTATAAAGCAAAGATCAAACATCTTTACTTAAGCAAGAAATGCCACATCACCTTTGACCCCTGTGCATTAGACGAATGCGAAATCGAGCACATCTTCTATGATGGGGAGCTTGAAGACATCGACGAAGGCCATCTGCTTTTGCAGTTTGGCTTCGTCGAGAATCCACGTGTCAGCAACGCCTTCATGGACGAGGAAGACAAGTGGGATTTCATCAAAAATCAGGCGGATTTGCAGAGAAAAGCGAATAATGAGCTACTTCCTAAGCTTCTCGGAAAAGTGTGTTTTTATTCGCAAAAACCCAACTACGACGGCATGCATTGGCGCTTCGTCGGGAACCAGCCGGAAATCTGGAAAAAAGATTAAACATTTCGTACCCGAAAGAGTTTGACTAGTCAAATTCTTTACTATTTTCTTTCGCAACTCGATAATATGGGCCATGACTCAGGCAGCGAAAAGGCAAAGCGACATTCGCGTTAACGTCATCATCAACCTCATCCGTACCTTGACGATGACGGTTCTTTCTTTCGTCACCTTCCCTTATGTCACTCGCGCTTTGGGCGACCAGGTCTTCGGCATGTATACCTGGGCCAACACCTTCGTTTATTACTTCTTGGTTTTGGCCAAAATCTCCATCCCCAACATCGCCATCCGCGAATGCAGCAAAGTCAAAAACGACCGTGAGGCCTTATCGACAAAAGCGCAGGAATTCTTCTTGATCCAAGCGGTGACGACGTTGCTTAGCTTTGGTTTTGAATGCATTCTCGTCTTCAGCGTTCCCGCGATTCGCGAATCAAGCCAGCTCATCTTCTTGCTCAGCGTCAACTTCTTGGTGGGCCTATTCTCCTTCGAATGGATTTATATCGCTTTGGAACGCCACATCTACATGACGGTGCGTTCCATCTCGTTGACCGCCCTTGTGGCTTTGATGACGTATATCCTGATTCGTCCCACCACCGCAGGCATCAACGAAGTCTATCTTTATGCCTTGCTCACCATCTCCGGAACCATTTTGACCACGGCGATTAACCTCGTCGTTTTGCCGCGGTACATCTCCTTTAAGAAGACGCAGCGATATCATTTCTTGCCGTTATTAAAACCCCTGGTCGTTCTCTTTTTCATCTCGATTTTGGTCACGGCCTATAACCAAACGGATTCGTTTATCTTGGGTTTCCTCGATAATTCCAAGCGCTCGGTCGGCGCTTATTCGGTCGGCGTGAAAGGCATCGATATCGTCATCACGTTAACGACGTCGCTTTATACCGTCTTCATGCCTCGAGCCACCTATTACTATGGCAAGGAAGATAAGCGCTTCTACCGCAATTTGCTCCGTTATAGTTTCAATATCACCTTGTTCATCGCCGTTCCCGCCGTGGCGACCATGGCCACGATGGCGGATCCTATTTGCTACTTGGTCGCAGGGTCGGACGCGAATTCCTATCAATTCGCTAGCATCGTCTTAGCCGTTTTGGCCAGCATGATGATCACCTTCTCTTTGGCGGATAACATCTATACCCAAATCTTGTTGCCCCAGAAGAAAGAGAAAGTCTATCTCTTCGCCATGTTAACGGCGGTTGCCTTAAACGTGGGATTATCGCTGCTTTTTGGTGGCCTTATCTTCAAAGATAAACCCGTTGTCGGCGTCGCCGTCGCCACGATGGTCAGCGACGTTCTGCTGCTTGCTTTCTTGCTGATTTTCGCTCGGGATTACGCCGTCAAAGCGACGTTTAACTGGAACTCGTTGAAGTTGCTTGGCATTGGCATCGCCATCGGCGCCCTCTCCTATTTCCTTTATCCCGTTCTCGAGTCCGCCTTTAGCTTCCAAGGATCCGATCCCTGGGTAGGGAAATTGCTTGCCTTGATCGTCACCGTTCTCATTGATGCGGTCGTCTACATCGTGGGATTATTAATTCTGCGCGAGAATCTCGTTTCCTCGTTCTTGCCTTCGTCTAGGCGCAGAAGGGAGGCCGAAAATGAGAAATACTAACCTCAAGGAAAATCCCATCAAGCGCTTTGTCGGCGTTTGTTTTCGCGGTGTCATCAAAGCCATCTCCCCTTCTTTGTATATTCGCTGGCAATACCGTTACATCACCGGCCATAAGTGCCACTTGAAGAATCCGGTGCGCTATACCGAGAAGCTTCAATACCTTCGTTATTACATCTACCCCAAGAATCCCTTGGTGAGCCAGTGCGCAGGACGCGTGGGCGTACGCGAATACCTTAAATCCCTTGGGCATGAGGATTTGCTGGTTCCCATTTATGGCGTCTACGACCGTTTTGATGACATCCCCTTTGACAGTTTGCCTAAAGCTTTCGTCTTAAAATGCACCCACGCTTCGCAATGGAACATTTTGGTACGCGACAAAAGCAAGCTCGACCTAAAGGAAGCGAAAAAGAAATTCGACCATTGGCTTAAGAAGGACTATGGCAAGTTCACCATGGAACGCCACTACTCCCCCATCAAGCCGCAAATCATCGTCGAGCATTTCCTTGGGGATACGGTCACGTTGCCCACCGAATACAAAATCCACGTCTTCAATGGGGTCGCCAAAAACCTTTATGTCGTCACGGGTCGAGGAACCGACATCCGTTACACCAACCTCTATATCGATTGGACGCCTTTCGATGGCTCGCAGTTCAACGGTTGGAAAAAAGCCGACGTCACGCCACCGCGCCCCAAAGACTTCGACAAGATGGTCGCCTTGGCGGAAGAAATCAGCAAACCCTTCCCGTTCGTTCGCGCCGACTTCTATGAAATCGATGGCAAAATCATTTTCTCGGAGATGACGTTTACGCCAGCGAAAGGAACCTTGATCCTGGATGACGATCAGGCCGATTTTGAAATGGGAGAATGGCTGGATTTAAGCGATTATCCTCGCAAAAAGTAACTATTTTTAAAGCCAAGTGGAATCGGGAAACAAAACTTCGTAGACGGATAAGCCATCGTGCTTTCCGTCTTTTTTGAAGTCGGAAACGCAGGGGTGGCTATCGTGAACGAGATCCCAGGTTAACGACATGCCCACGATGCCTGTCGGGTTAATTCCCGCGTCTTTGAAGGTAAAACCAACTAGGGAAGTTAGGGCGGCGCCGGCGTTGCAACTTAGGCCCATGTTGGGCATGGTGACTTTATAGCCTTCCAAAGCGCCTTGGGCATTGTATTTATAGAAGGTCGCGTGAACGGTTACGGTGACGACGCGTCCACCGCCGGATTCATCGTCGGTGCTAACGAGAAGCGAGGTGGCGAAGTATTCCGCCGAACTTAGTTCATACGGGAAGATGGTGCCATAGCCTTCATCGGAAAGGACGGCCATCGCGTAATAAGACCACCCATTGCATTTGATCTGCCCGTTATAGAGTTTGGACAAATAGCCGCGGGAGAAATTCTCATAGAAGCGATCGAGACGATGGTGTTGCGAATAAATGATGTCGTAAAGCGGGCTATTGTCGACGTAGACGCCTGCGCCGGCATTGATGATATCAACGTGGCCATCGCCATAACCCCAATAAAGGTCCTTGCCTTCTTTGGTCTTGAACCATTCGGGGTGACGGGATTTGGCTTGCTCGTTGCCATAGCACTGCGAAGGCGTGACATAGTTGCCCGTGCCGCAGAAATAGCCATTGTTTTCGTTTTGGAGGGTTTTCTCGTAGACGATGTGGTTTTTATATGCGTCTTTGGTCGAACCTTCCCAGACGTTATATTCATGGCCTACGTAGGTACCGCCTAAATACGCGTCGCGGGCGTAAAGTTGCTCCGTGTCGACGCAGGAAGTAAGCGCCAAGGCGGCAAGGGCGGCAAAGGCGATCGAATGCTTATTCATGTTTGGCTACCTCCGCTTTCTTGGGCATGGCGATTAATCCGAACAAGAACATCATCGCCATCATGATGTTGCTGCGGCTAAAGGGCATGAAATCCGCGCCATGGCTTAATGGGAGCTCATCGGAGAACAAGCTCACGTAGATGAAGATGCCAAGCAAGGCGCCGACGATGGACATGCGGAAAGGAAGTTCCTCTTTGCTTTCGGCCAAGAAGTCGCGGCCATGTTTCATCGCCACGAAGACGAGGAAGACGAATCCAAGAAGCGCAAGCAAGCCATTCTGCCAGAGCAAGTTGATTTCAAAAATGGAAGTCGGGTGCCCTTGGATACCACCCGCGGCATTGACGGAGGGCTCGAAGCCAAAGAGCAAGCTGACCAAGTTAATCTTGCCAAGGTCGGCGTTGTCCGCGCCATTATAGACGGCGTCGTTCACCGCATCGAAAATGTTGGTAAAGATTCCCGGAACGCGGTGGAAGATCGCCTCAAAGACGCGACTGATGACATGAAGCTTGCTTTCAAAGACAAGCAAGATGATGCCAACGAAGACCAGGGCGGCCAAAACGAAATAGGCGATGGTGAAACCTTTTCTCACGCCCTTCTGCGCTTTCTCGTTTTCGCGGGTGAGGTAACGAACCAAATGATATAAGCCCGCGAAGATATAGACGATGAGCATGACGAGCAAGGCGGGAAGATACGGCGTCAATAAGGAATAAAGGATGCCGATGCCGGCAAGGCAAGCCATAATCACGAAGTGACGGGTGTCTTTCTTCGGGTTCACGCCGATTAGGCCAACCCCCGCGCAGCCAAGCAAAACCGAGGATAGGCAGGCGAATTTGAGGCTCACTTCGTTGAACGCGAAGCCAATCAAGGCTTTGCCTTCGGAATAAACGGGGAAGAAAACGCCTTTGTAATAGTAATAAAGGCCGTTATAAATCGCGGCATAGAAGAAACCGTAACGGGCAATCGTGTAGATGCCGACGATAACGCAATATAAAGCGAGACCGCCGAAGAATGCGTATTGGATGTACCGACGTTTCGCGGGGCCGATGAACTTCACGGCAAAGCCAAGGATGAAGAACCCAGCCAAACCAAGCACTTCCAGCAAACCATAGACCAGCGAAGTGAGGTTCACGCCGCCATAAATGGTGAAATAGAACTTCGACAAGCCAAAAAGCAACATGGTGATGCCCATCGGAATGATCCACCAGAGGTTGGGCTTAATGTCGGAACGCCTGAAGTTGTTTTGGATGAAGGGGAACGTAAAAAGGGAAACGAAGAAACCGACGATTTCCAGAATTCTTAGGCCCGTGACGCCGCCGATGCCAAAGCAAGTCAACGCGATGATTTCCAGGGTTAGGAAAGCGAAGATCGTGTCGAACTGCTCGGTGAAGCTGCGTGTTGGCCGCGTTTTGTGCTCTTCCATGGGTACCTCACTAATACGCGTTACTCAACGTAATTTTCGTAATTCGGATCTTGTTTCATGTGCCGGATCAAGCGATGGCGGAACACGTAACCCAAAATCGCGCAGAAGACCGTAAAGGCGAGGCCACTCCACCCAATAATCAAGAAAACCAGGAACACGACCAATGGGTTCTGGCTATAAAGGATGGAGAAGACCAAGCCGATGACGAAGAACCAAAAGAAACCGCCACGGCCGAAGCGCAAAAGGCCTGTGCTCATGTTGCCATAGAATTCGATGGCCTTGGAATGATCAGAGGCTAACTTCTTCGCTTTTTGGGGTTCGGTAGGCTCGACGGTGGTTTCCGAGAGCACTTCCACATCGATGATGGGGTCTTCCATAATGCCGTGATTATATCAAAAGGAAAAAGAACTGCCACACACGCGTTGCGCATAAAAGGATTTTTGTTAAAGAAAAATGGCTATTTTTCAAGCCATGTTTTCAAAAAGAGCCAACTTTTGCGAAGCTTTTAGTCCAAAAGAGCCGAAATCTCCGCCAGAGTGTTTCCGGCATCAAAGGTTTGAATATCGAGGAAGTCATCCATCGCGACGACCTGCGCTTCAAGGCGTTCCCTCGTTTCCTCGTCGATACGCGAACTATAGAAAATAGTCATGAGGCTATGCGCTTCGTCCCCGTGTTTGGAAAGCCAAGAGGCGAAAGCTTCTTCCAATGTGGCACCTTTTCCATAGACGCCGCCGCGTTCTTGGTAGATGTAATCCCCTTGCGTGACTTCCACGCCACCAAGGTTGCTTTCCCTTGCGGCGATGAAGGCTTCAAATGACTTGGAAGAAGCCATGTCGCTACGGGCGCGAGAAAGGTTTTCCTCGATGCCAAGGTCCGCGAAATCAAGCACGGAGAGGCAAGAATATCCTTCGGCGATGTTCGCGGTCGGAATCAAATGAATCTTGATGGCAGAGACTTTATCCGCCAAGTCAACGGTCAACGTTTCATTGGTGTTGTTGGGCAAAACGACGACTTCGTCCGCATCGCAACGTTCCGCGGCTTCGATGAATTCGCGGGCATTGGGATTGAGGAGTTTGCCGCCGAGAATAACCTCGTCGGCACCGGCGTCTTCAAAGATTTTCTTCATTTCTTCGTTGGGGGCAACGATGACGGTCGCGTACTTCTTATGTTCTTTGCCTGGTTTGGCAAGCATGCCGATGGAACGGCTCTTGTCGATCAAGGTTTGATGATGCTGCAACGTCATGTTTTCCATCTTGAAGCGCACGAATTCGCCATAGCGGAGCGCGTAGGCGATAACATCGTGAGGTTGTTTGGTATGGACGTGGACTTTGACGACGGTATCGTCGCGGAAAGCCACCAAAGAGTCGCCAATGGAACCGAAGTAAGCGATCGCGTCATCCAAATCGAAGGATTCGACGCCGCCTTTTTCGTTGGTGAGCTGCAAAATGAATTCGGTGCAGTAACCATAGTCTAACGTCGAGTTCTCATCGAAACCCTCGATGTTTAGATCATCCGAAACCGCTTCGGCATGCCCTACTTCTAGGCTTACGTCTTCGATGATTTTGCCACCTAAGGCTTGGCCCATGCCTTCCACGATGTACAGCAAACCCGCGCCGCCGGAATCGATGACGCCCGCATCTTTCAAGATGGGAAGAAGGTCAGGCGTGGAACGAAGGCTCGTCCGCATTCTGTCGATGAGGACGGTGAAATATTCTTCGAAGCTCATCGCCGAGTCGAGTTTTTCCAAAGCGTACTCGCTGCCTTCGCGCATGACGGTCAAAATCGTGCCTTCTACGGGATGGACAACGACTTGATAGGCGCGTTTGACGCCCGCCTCGAACGCTTGCGAGAACTGAGCGACGTTGGCTTGGTCGTATTTCTCAAGTTGTTCGGCTAAGCCAGCAAAGAACTGCGAAAGGATAACGCCGGAGTTTCCCCTGGCGGCAAGAAGCGAACCGCTGCGAAGTTGCTTGCAATATTCCCCAAGGGAACTTGTTTTGGCGCGTTCCATCGCTTCGACGCCGCCGCGAATGGTGGCCAGCATGTTCGCGCCCGTATCCCCATCGGGCACTGGGAAAACGTTGAGGTTATTGACCTCGTTGCAGTGCCTTTGTAAATCCAATGCTCCTGAGCGAAGCATCGCCAGAAACATTGGTCCGTCGATCGTATTCATGGTTTTTCCTTATCGGTTGAGAATCTCCGTCATCACGGCCTTTTCCTCGTCGAGGTTTTCGGTGATGGGTTTGCCATAGAAGAAGCAAACGGCAAGGCCGGGGCCCATGTTCGCGCCGCTGGACTGATCTAAAGGCGTGCAAATGATTTCTTTCGGTTTGATGACTTCTTCGACTTTCTGACGGAGATAGTCGGCTTCTTTCTGACGAAGCGAGTTGCAGATAAAGACGATGTGTTTGTCCGGATCGACAATGCGATCTTGCATATAAGAGATGACCGCGTCTAAGCCACGACGCGTGCCTTTGGCTTTGCCAATGACTTCGGTTAAGCCCATGCGGGTGAATTCGCCCATCGGTTTGACGCCCGCCATCGTGCCGAAGAAGGCTTTGGCTTTGGCGATGCGGCCGGTACGGGCAAGGAAATAAAGGTCATCCATGATGCCGGCCTGATGGAAACAGTGTTTGTTTTCTTCGACCCAATCCGCCGCTTCTTTGGCGGAGAGACCTTGATCGCGGAGGGCGCAAGTTTCCTGAACGAGCAAACCAAGCGCGGAGCTATAACGAAGGGAGTCGAGGACATAGACGTGGATGTTGGGATATTCCTTCATGACTTCCTCGGCGGCTTTCACGCCAAAGTTATAGGTTCCGGAAAGTGCGCTGGAAAGACAGATAAAGAGGATGTCCCTGCCATCTTTGGCAAATGGGATCATCGCATCCTTCATCTGGTCGATGTTGGCGCAGGCGGTTTTATAAGTGACCTTCTTGGTCATCGAGGCGAAATAGTCTTCCGCAGTCGTACGCTCATAGTCGAGGTCGCTGAATTCGGAATGGCCATCCGGATACATGACGGTTCCATAGATGACCGCATCGAGGCGAAAGCGCTCACGGTATTGCTTTTGAAGGGCGCAGGCATTGTCGGAAATGACGGCAAATTTCTTCATAAGTACTCCTAGGATCTTCTCGCATTAAAGCGAGGCGTGGTAATTCTACCCCATCTTTGATAAAGTTTGTGCCATGGATTGGCCTTGGAATCTCATTCTTATACTCTTCATTGTCTTAATTGCCTTACCTGGGGCGATCAGTTTCGCGATTATGCCCCCGATCGTCTTCAACATCATCACCAAACGTTCGAGCCCCGAGAAGTGGTCCAGGAACCGCCCCTCCTCCTCAAATCCCGGCATCATTGAAATGTGGGGAAAGTCGCAGGAATTCCGCGAGAAATATAAGCAGCAGGAACAAGAAATCGAAGCCACCACTTCCGATGGCCTCCTCCTTAAAGGCCTCTACTACGATTTCGGCAGCGATATCGCCGTCATCATCCTCGGCGGCCGCCCCGAAACCTGCATCTATTCGCTTTACTATGGCTACCCCTATGCCGAGAACGGCATCAACGTCTGCGTTTTCGATTGCCGCGCCCATGGCTTAAGCGAAGGTCTTTACTGTGGCTGTGGCTATCTAGAACATGAAGACTTCTTCGCTTTTGTTCGTGCCCTTAAGGAAAAAGGCGTCAAGAAAGTCATCCTCCATGGCATTTGCCTTGGCAGTTGCGCTTCCGTCATCGCGGCGACGCGGGAAAATCGCCCCGAGGAAATCAAAGGCATCATCACGGATGGCGCTTATATCCATTATTATGAGTCACTACGTCACCGCATCCGCAAAAACAAAGGTCCTCGTTATCCCACGCTTTGGGTCTTCCGTCATTTGGTTAAGAAGCACTGTGGCATCGACTGCAAGAAGTTTGGCCCCTTGTCCGAGATCCCCAAGCTCGACATGCCATGTTTGATGATGGCGTCCAAGGAAGACATCTTCTCTCTACCCAAGAACACCCAGTTACTCTTTGACGTCAATGGTTCGAAAGACAAAAAGATGGTCTGGTTCGAGCATGGCCCCCACAGCCATCTCCGCCGCGTCGACAGCGAACTTTACGACAATTCGGTCTTGGAATTCGTCGACAAAATCCGTGCTCTTTAAGAAAACC
>JBGUWA010000133.1:0-1926 GCA_045220635.1 Candidatus Alloenteromonas sp.
CGACGGCATCGACGGCATCATCGCCTTCATCAACTCCACCTGGGCCGCGGAAGACACCGTCCACACCAACGGCAACCTCGAATTCCTCAACGTGGTCTTCTCCATCGCTGAATAATTCCCCCAAATCCTACTAAGCGACGCTTCCAACAAGCGCCGCTTTTTTCATGAAAGAGAAAACGCTGCAATTTCCTGAAACGAATCGGGTTTTGCAGCGTTTTTAAGGTTGAAAGGAGCCTGGAGTTTTCTTAACGGAACATGTGCGGGTAGCGTTCCAACATGAAGTCCATGTCTTTGTCGCCACGACCGCTTAAACAAACCAAAATCGAGCCGCTTTTCATCGTTCTTGCGCATTTAATCGCATAGGCTAGCGCATGGCTGGACTCAATCGCGGGGATGATTCCTTCAAGGCGCGAAAGCAGGAAGAACGCTTCTGCCGCCTCGTCATCGAGAATGTATTCGTATTTGACGCGGCCAATTTCTTTGAGGAAAGCGTGTTCTGGGCCAACGCCAGGATAATCAAGCCCACTGGCGATGGAATAGGCATCGCCAGGACCGCCATCGGCCTTCTGCAAAACCAACGAATTGAAACCATGAAGCACCATTTCTTTGCCCAAGGTCATCGTTGCGCTGTTCTTCCCTTCTTCTTTGCCCATGCCCATGGCTTCGACGCCAACGATATGGACCGGTTCTTCAAGGAATGCCTCGAACATGCCAATGGCGTTACTGCCACCACCAACGCAAGCGGTGACGATGTCGGGAAGTTCGCCCGTCATCTCAAGGAATTGTTGTTTGGCTTCGCGGCCGATGATTTCTTGGAAGTCGCGCACCATCAATGGATAAGGATGGGGACCGACGGCACTGCCGATGACGTAAAACGCGGTTTTATACTCTTGAGCGTAGGCCTCAAAAGCCGCGTCCACCGCTTCCTTTAGGGTTTTCGTTCCCCGGTCCACGGGAATGACGTTCGCGCCGAGGACTTTGATGCGGGCGACGTTGGGGGCTTGCTTGATCATGTCGACCTCGCCCATGTAGATGTCGCACTGCAATCCGAAATAAGCCGCGGCCATCGCGACGGCTGAGCCATGACTTCCCGCGCCGGTTTCGGCGATGAGTTTCTTTTTGCCTAAGTATTTGGCAAGGAGGGCTTGCCCCATTGCGTTATTGAGTTTATGGGCGCCACCATGGTTAAGGTCTTCGCGTTTTAAATAGATTTGCACGCGCCCGAGATAATTGCTTAAGTTTTGGCAATGGTAAATCGGGGTAGGTCTGCCTTGATAGTTCTTGCGGATTTCCCGAAGCTCCGCGATGAATTTGGCGGACTTGGCGATGGTTTGGTAGCCATAATAAATCTCTTCCATGGCCTTGCGGAGATTCTCGGGAAGGAAACTGCCACCATAACGGCCGAAATAACCGTCATCGCTAGGGTACATCTTGCGGTAGTTTTTGAAGTCAAAGTCGATCTTGCCTAACGGGGAATCTTCAAACAGCCGCTGCCCTTTAATGCGACGATCCAATGGTTTGGCGGCGTTTTCCGGAATTAAGTACTTATGGTCCTTAAGGACGGCGCCCTCGATTCGGCCTTCTTTTAGCAAGGCGCGGACTCTTCTTTCGTTGATGTTCCACTTCTCGCTGGCTTCCTTAACGGTTATATATTTCATACCTTTTCTTTCCTTTTGGTATATTCTTTGTGCCTATTATACCGATTGAAGGAAGAAGTGAAAGCGGAATCCTTCGATCTGGTGCGATAAAATGAAGCTCATGAAATACTTCATCCTCTCCATCGATGACGGCACGATCTATGACGAAAAGGTCATCGCCATATTGAATCGCCACCACATCAAGGGCACGTTTAATCTCAACAGCGGCCTCGACGATTTCGTTTGGTATAACGAGGGCCGTCCCGTAAGACGTTTGTCTTTACCCGAC
>JBGUWA010000134.1:0-3774 GCA_045220635.1 Candidatus Alloenteromonas sp.
TTGTAGTCCGGTTTGGGCTCGATCCGGATCAGTTCGAGCCCTACGTGGATGTCCCCACGATCGAAGAGGCCATGGGCCTTTTCGTCACCAGGGTCTTCCGCCTGTACCAGAAGCCCGCGCATCGGCCGTGCCCGCAATGCGGATCGGCCGAAAGGCACCACATCAAGGGGCGATACGTGTCGTCGAGGGAGATCTGCACCGACAGGTTCACCACCGACGTCCTCTCCATCGAGATGATACGCTACCGATGCAAGTCGTGCGGGAGGACGTTCGCCGTCCCCCTGACGGGGATCGCGCCGTATTCGAAGGTCCCGCTCGCGGTGAGGGACTCGATACTGAAGTCGTGCTGCGGCCTGGAATCCTTCTCCGCCATCGCCAAGAGGCACCACGTCAGCAACGCCTACGTCATCCGCCTCTTCGACGAGAAGTTCCGCTTCGTCCTCCCCCTCCGCCTGCCGAGGGTGATGTGCATCGACGAGGTCTGCATGAAGAACGACCTCGGCCAGAAGTACGCATGCGTGCTCTACGATTGGTCCAGGCGCGAGCTCGTCGACGTCGTCGCGTCCCGCCAACTCCCGTACCTTAGGGACCACTTCGCCAAGGCCAAGGAAAGCGACCGCAAGGCGGTCAGGGTGTTCGTTTCCGACATGTACGAGGGATACGAGACGATAAGGAGGGAATTCTTCCCGAAGGCCGTCCACGTCGTCGACCTCTTCCACGTCGTCAAATTGCTCTCGACCGCCGTGGGGAAGCTTCGGACGAACGCGATGAACTCGCTCCAGCAATGCGCGGAGAAGGCGTTCATGAAGTCGCATTGGAAGCTGTTCCTGTGCAAGTCGTCGCGGATCCCGGACAAAAGGTACCAAAGCAGGAAGTTCGACGCGGACGAATCCTACTTCGACATGGTGATGAGGTGCTGCTCCGCCTCGAACGCCCTTTGGGAGGGGTACTCCATCCTTCAGGAGCTGCTCACGTACAACGACTACCCCACCTTCGAAGAGGCCGCCGCCTTCGTCGACCGCATCGTCGCGAGGCTCATGGGATCCGGGTCGCCCTTGCTGTCCACCGTCGCGAGGAGCTACCGCCACTGGAGGAACGAGATCGCGAACGGGATGGCGAGGAGCCAGACCGACGGCAAGAGGATCTCCAACGCCGTCGCCGAATGCCTCAACAACATGATCAAGTCGCTGAAGAAGGTATCCCACGGCCTCTATAACTTCGAAAGGTTCCGAAAGCGAGCCCTTCTGATCTTCACGTACTACCGAAACTTCGGCACCCAGGTGCTCAGATAACGCAAAAGGCCATCCCCGAATTGGTGTTGTGGGGATGGCCTTTGTCGCCCCAGTAAAATCAATGGAAATCGTGACGCGTTTTTTCAGAAACCCCACGAAACCCCATTCATGTTAAGAGGGCCCCTTTTTATCGGAAATCGTCCGTCATGGCGGTTCCGCCCTTTCCCCGATTCCCAGTGGCCCCATTTCCGCGGAGGACACCTATCCTTCTGGCTATTTCTCCTTTTTGAAGGGATTTGAAACAGGGGAATTCGCGGATTTTGATTTGCTTGCTCCCGACAAGGCGCCGGAGAAAGTGGATTTATGAAGTATTTGCTCGATACGAACATCCTTTCTTACCTTTTAAAGGGCAAGGGAAGTAACATCATAAACAAGCTTTCTTTAATCGACTGCAACGACGTCTATGTTCCCAGCATCGCCTATTGCGAGCTGCTCTTTGGGGCGAAAAAGATCGGAAACCAAAAGCTTATCGAGGCTATCGATAACCTTGTGAGTCCGTTCAAAATCGTTCCGTTCACACGAAAAGAAGCCCATGTTTATGCCTTGATTCGAAATGATTTGGCGCAAAAGGGAACCCCGATTGGAGCGATGGATCTTCTCATCGCTTCCATTGCCGTCGCGGGCAACTACACGTTGGTTTCCCATAATTGCGACGAGTTCAAGCGCGTAGAGTCTTTGCTACTAGAAGACTGGTTTTAAGCAAGGCGACATAAAAAAGACCGTAATCCTTCGTAAACCGTGAAAAAACGACCCAGCCTTGATGGTTGGGCCGTTTTATGGACTCAAGAGTCGATTCCGATGGCGTTATTGTCGTCAAGATCGATGTTATTATCGATGGCGTTATCCTGAATGATGTTGTTGTTGGCAGGCGGTTCGATGTTGTTTTCGTTATCGATTTGGTTGCCGAGGGCCTCTTGGAAATTGGCGCCGCGATGGAGCCTATTCTCCAATTCGTCGAAGCGACGGTTGGCCGCTTCGTAGATGGCGCGGTTTTCCTCTTGCTCGGCATAGGCCTGGCCTTGGATGAGGCTCAGACAGAACATGCCTCTTACCCTGCCTGCGCCGCGAAGATTGGAGATCATGTCCTCGGTGACGTCCTTGGGGTCGGTTTTCGGGAATTTGTGACGGAGGTATTTCTTGGCGAGGTCGGCTGCTTTGTCGTGGTCGCGTTCCTCGCCGACGTTTTTCCAACTGTCGATGTAGTCGGATAGGGCCGTCCATTCCTTGGAAGTGCGGCCAAGGAAGCGTTCGAAGGTGCTGCCTTGGTAATTGGATTTGAAGCGGGCGGGGTCGAAGCCCGGGTTGGCTTGGTTGAAGACTTCTTCGAAGCGGTGTTTGCGGCTTTCGAGCATCTGGCCGTAGCGGTCGACTTTGCCGACGCGGGCTTGCTCATAGTTATGCCTTTCTTCCCGAATCTTGGCGGCTCTAGCGCGATCTTCGGGGCTCGGACCCAAACGTTTGTCGTTGGATAAGTCGATATAGTGCTTCTCCATCGCGGCAACGGGATCCTTCATGAAGCGTTTGATGAATTCGCTGTTGGCATCCTCGCCTAAAACGACGGCATGGTCGAACAAGGAAGCTTCGATGCGGTCTCTGACCCTGGAGAGGAATTCGCCGACGGAAGGTTTGTGTTTGGTGCGGTCCTTCATGTAATTGGTCACGGATTTCTTGATGGCCTCGTCCAATCCTTTGGGGTTCCATTTTGCTTTGTGAATGGGGGTGAGGGCATCGGCGACCGGGTAAAAGCCGCTGATATCATCCACGGGTTGGGGATGTTCCGAGTTTTGAAGGACGTCCTCATAGAGATAACGTTGGTCTGTGATGAAATCGGAACGGCTGTCCAAACCTTCGCCGTGATTGGTGATCATTACGCGAATGGGGTCATCGAGGAAGCGATAGAGGCTATCGTCGTTTTTGTCGTAGATATCATAGGCGAAATCTTGCTCAAAGGCGGTTTTCACGAAATCTTCACGCGCAGAGACCGCCATGAAGGCAAGGCCGGCATAAGAGATGCCGAAGGGTTGGCGCATGTTGATTTCACCGATGTTGTTCAAGGTATCGCGGACATATTCGTAATAGGCACGGGGGTTGTGCTTGGTTATTTCGGGAACATAGGGCTCGATTTGGTCTTGGAGTCCGAGGTGACGGAGGGCTTCGTTGGTCCTCTCCTCTCCTAATCCATCTTCGAATTCGTTGATCATATCCTCGAAATCGTTCGGAAGGTTGAAGTTTTCGAGGTCTCCGAATTCGAGGCGTTGCCCATCGAAGAGATTGGAATTCTCGTTTTGGGTAAACGCGAGGACGTATTGGATTTTCTGCAAAGCGATAGAGACGGCAAAGATATCATCCATGTTGATGAGTTGCTGGTTTTTGATGGCTTCGTCGACTTGACGTAGCTTTTCGATGTCCCTGCGGAGATTGTCGTAGATTCTGCCCATGGTAGCCTCCTGGTAAGATGTTGCCTCTATTGTACACGTGGAAG
>JBGUWA010000135.1:0-2554 GCA_045220635.1 Candidatus Alloenteromonas sp.
CCCCTTCTTCCCGTAAAACGTCTGCAGATTCTCCGCGACTTCCTCGGGGTTCAAGACGACGTCATAGTCGGGATAAAGGCGTTGGAAGAGTTCGCGGTACTCCCGTTGGGCGTAACGGTCATCGATCAGAAGCGCCGCGCCGCGGTCGGTTTCGGAACGGATTAAGCGCCCCACCGCTTGCAAAACCTTGTTCATGCCTGGGTCTTTATAGGCATAATCGAAGCCTTTTCCTTCGCGAGCTTCGTAGTAATCGCGGATCAAATCGTTTTCTTTGCCAACCGAGGGCAAGCCTACGCCGACCACGGCCACGCCGATGAGGCGATCCGCCACCAAATCGATGCCTTCGCCAAAGGCGCCACCCAAAATGAGCAACCCAACTCGGGTATGATCGGGGTTAGGCTCGAAGCGAGAAAGGAATTCGCTTCGTTCGGCCGGGCTCATCGAGCGCGCTTGCATGAAGACTTCGGCGTCGTAAAAGTCGAGGATGGGCAAAATGGCTTCCATGTACTCGTAACTGGGGAAATAGAGGAAATAGTTTCCGACTTTGCCTCCGACGAATTGTTTGAGGTATTCCGCGACAAGCGGATAGGATTCGGCGCGGTCTTTGTAACGGACCGAAACTTTCGGGGCGATCATAAGATCGATGTTCTCCCTAGGGAAAGGCGAGGACAAAAGCAAATAGGGATGGTCTTTGCCCCCTAAAGTCGCGTCCATGTAGTAATCGATTGGGGATAAGGTCGCGGAGAAAAGGACCGCGCCTTTGACCTTGTTCAGACTGCCGTTAAGCTTGCTCGCGGGGTCGACTTCGAGGGCGCGGAAAATGACGTCATGAGGCGTGACGGAAAGATAGATTTTGTAGGTGGTATCGAAACATTCTTCGTTTAAACGAAGGAAGCGATTGGCTTCGCGGGAGAAGTTATGGTATTCCGGCGTCGTCTTTAAGTTGCCCTTCTTGCTGGCGCGTTGGAAGGTTCCTTTTAAAGAGGTCAACGCCTTGATGAGTTCTTCGTCCACCGCTTGAAGGTCGTAATGGCCCCTACCCTCCAAGGCGAGTTCGTCAAAGCGGGCGATGATTTTGCTTAGGCTCTTTCTTAACGCCTTGAAACGGTCGCCTTTCAAGGATTTCTTCGCGTCCACGACCAGACTCTTGGATAAGGCGAACGAGTACATGTCGCGGCCGCGTTCGAGCAAGTTATGGGCTTCGTCGATCAGCAAAAGGTCGGTGGAAGCATCGACCGTGTCATCGAAATAACGTTCCAAATGCACGATGGGATCGAAGAAATAGTTGTAGTCGGCGATGATGACGTCGCAGCGAAGCGAGAGGTCGAGCTGGAACTCAAACGGGCAAAGTTCCTTTTCTAGGCAGAAGTCGCGGATGAAATCGGAGTCGAATCGTTTCTTGGTGGCCAAAGCATCCGCGATGGCGCCGCGGATCTTGCCATAGTAGCCGCGGGCAAAGGGGCACTCGTCGGGATTGCATTCCGCGCCAGGGCAAAAGCAAATCTTCTCTTTGGCGAGCAAAGTGATGTCGAGCGCGTCCAATCCTTTGGCGAGAAGATCGCTCATCGCGGCAAAGGCGGATTGGGCGCCGGTGTTCTTCGCGGTGAGGTAGAAGATCTTGTCCACCCTCCCCTCCTTGAACGCCTTGGCATAGGGGTAAAGGGTCGACATCGTTTTGCCGATTCCGGTAGGCGCCTCAACGAAAAGGGTTCCGCCATGACGAGCGATGCCATAGACATATTTGGAGAGCTCGCGCTGCCCTTGACGGAAGTCGACATAAGGGAACGGAAGCGTCTTCGCGGAGGCATCTCGAGAGGCGATATGGGCATAGGTCACTTCGCGGTCTTTGAGGTATTCTCGGCAATAGCCTTTGACCTTCTCCTCAAGCTCTTCGAAGGTGAATTCGTAGTCTTTGATTAACTTATCATCGGTGTTTATCTGATGAAAATAGGTTAGGCGAACCCCTGCTTTCTCGCCGCCTTGCATACAAAGATACATATAGGCATAGCAAATGGCTTGGCCAAGGTGCCATTCCTCTTGTTCGGCGGCGAAATCCTTGACCGGAGCGATGGTCGTTTTGATTTCGTCGATGACGGGAAGGCCACCGCGATGAAAGATGCCGTCGGCCCTGCCGGAAAGGGTGATGACCCCCTCCTCCACTTCGACGCGACCGGAGAGGTACATCTCGCTGATATATTCTTCGCTTTGCTTGGATTGGTAAAAGGAATGCAGCCGGCTTCCGGCGTTCATCGTCTCTTGATTATAGACGCGGTCATCGATGTCTCCTTGGCGCAGCAAAAAATCGACGAGTTGGTGCACGGATAAGGAGAGATAACGCTTTTCCATTTACGAAAGGATCTTGCCTTGCAGGTCGCGATACCCGTTGACGAAGGATTTGCCATCGCAGGCTTTCTTTCCTTCAAGTTGGACTTCGGTTAGTCCGAGGACACCAGGATTGCAGGAAACGAAGAAGCCGCGATGGGTGGACACCACTTCCCCGGGTTTGCCATCTGAGAGCAAAGCGGGGTAAGCACCCAAGATCTTGAGCTTTTTG
>JBGUWA010000136.1:0-2369 GCA_045220635.1 Candidatus Alloenteromonas sp.
GGGATAGGGCATGCCATGGCTGATGATGGTGGATTCTAACGCGACGACCGCCTCGCCTTTGCTTAAGGCAAGTTGCACTTCTTTGGAAATGATCATTGTTTTTTAGCCTCCCGAAGTTTTTTCGTTAGTTCGTAAATGAGCGAAGAAGAAAGGAAATAGATGCCAAGCGACAGTACAAGCGTCGCCAGCAAGAGCAAGGGGTAAGACCAAGTGAAGCCACCCCACATGAAGCGAAGCAAAACGCCCTCCCCTTCCGGGGTTCGGACGAAGAAGTCGATAATAAAGATGGTTATGGCGACGGCGAAATGGATGCCAAACACCAAAGCGCGGTATTTGTTCAATGGCCAGCAAGAACGTAATAACGACCAGAAGCAGATCGTCGAGAAAGCGATGATGCACATCGAAATCGTGACCATGTAGAGCTCGTCCGGATTGTAGGAAATATATTCTGGAGTCGAAGCGCGGAAGATAAACGGAATCGCCACGCAGGTCGCTTCGGCCAAACCACAAGGTATCGCGCGGGTCAAGATGGCGCCAAGCATGGAGCCTTTCTTAATTTTCTCCGCATTGGGTTGCAACGCGAGGAAGAAGCTTGGGATGCCGATGCCAAGGATTTCCCACACGAGCATGTGCGAAGTATGGAAAGGATATTGGGCCCCTCCCGCCATGACCGAAATAAGGAAGGCCGTAGAGACCAAAAACGCGAAAATCGTCTTGCTTAGGAAGAGCGAGCAGGAACGTTGCAAGTTGTTTACGACGCGACGGCCTTGCGCGACCACATCCGGCAAAGAAGAGAAGTCCGACTTGGTGCAGATAAGGTGGGCCACGTTTTTCGCCGCGGAAGCGCCGCTAGCCATGGCAATCGAGCAGTCGGCTTCTTTCAAGGCGAGGATGTCATTAACGCCATCGCCCGTCATGGCCACCTTGTGTCCGTCCGCTTTAAGCAGGCGAACGATTTGACGTTTCTGTTCGGGCAAGACGCGACCAAAGACGCGGCACATCCTTACATAGGTGGGAAGTTCCTCGTCCTTAATCGTGGACATGTCGACATAACGGTCCGCGTTTTTGACGCCACATTGTTTGGCGATCTCAGAAACCGTAACGGGGTTATCGCCAGAGATAACATAGATATCAACGCCTGAGTTTTGGAACCACGCAATGTTGTCCAAGGCGTCTTCTTTGATGTGATCTGCGAGAATTAAAACCCCGCAAATCTCATATTCTTCTTGCAAATCCTCAAGATTTTGCGCGTTTTTATGCATACCAACGACCAAGCAACGATGACCTTGCTGTTCGTAGGTTTCCATAATCGACTTGGCTTCTTCGCTTTCTTCGGTGGGAGCGAATCCATAGGCGCCAAAGACATAGCCAACCCCATCTTTGGTGATCGCACCCGAATACTTACGGGAGGAGTCGAAGGCTAAGGAAGATGTCGCGGGTAATGCGGTTTGATCTTTGAAGCGTTCCTTCAACGCGTTCGCGGTGGCGTTATCATCGCCCGTCGCAGCAAGAATGGTCGCAACGGCTTTTGCGAGCTCGCTCTCGTTATAACTACCGATGGGGATCACTTCCGAAACGCTCATCTGACCATCGGTTAAGGTGCCGGTTTTGTCGAAACAAAGCACGTCGGCGCGCGCCAAGGTTTCAATGCAATAGAGTTCTTGCACCAACATGTTCTTACGCGCCAAAGCGATAACTCCGGTCGTCATGGCGATGGAGGTGAGCAAGAACATGCCCGTGGGAAGCATCGCGACCATCGCGCCGGAAAGGCCATCGATGAACTCGGTTCCTTTCGGTAGCATCGGGAACAAGACGTCCCAGCTGACGGCCTGCCGCCAGAAACCGACAACGGTATAGGCGATGCCATAGACCAAAGCGACGATGGTGCAGGTCGCCGTGATATCCCAAATGGTTTGGGCGATATCCGACTTCGGACGGCTAAAGGAGGAGGCGGTTTGCTGTAATTGCTCCGCGTAGGAATCTTTGCCGACTTTCATCACCTCGGCATAGCACCTTCCCGAAGAAATATAGGTTCCGGAAAGCAGCGTATCCCCTTCTTCTTTCTTCGCGGGTACGGATTCACCCGTCAATAAGGATTCGTCGACCTCGCATTGGCCAAGACGCAAAACGGCATCCGCGGGGATTTGGTCGCCTTGTTTTAGGATGAGAATGTCGGAAAGGACGATGTCGTTTTTGCCAACTAACGTCTCTACGCCATCGCGTACGACCGTGTATTTGTCGTCGGAAAGGACCTGCAGACGCTCAATCAGCAGTCGCGCATGGACGTCTTGATAAATGCCGATGGCGATATTTAGACCAAAGACGCCGGCGAAGATGAAATGGGTAATGGAGAGCTTGCCCCAAATCAT
>JBGUWA010000137.1:0-11589 GCA_045220635.1 Candidatus Alloenteromonas sp.
GCGCGCGTCTTCCGTGCCATAGGAGACGAGCAAAGCGCGATCATGATCCTTGCCAAGGTATTTCTTCAGCTGATCCAAAACGGTGCGAAAAGGAATGCCTTCTTTTTTGAGTTTCATGTCGGTGATGCCGGTGAGTTTGGTCACGATGGGGCCGACGCGATGCTTGGCCAAAACATAGGCGTGATAGGGCTTGAAAACTTTCTTGGGGGTCAGGTCTTCCTTGAGGATGACTTTATACGCCCCAATCTCAATCATTTCGTGGGTGGTCTGCGTTCCTTCCAAATCAATGAACAGGAGGCAGCGGCGGTCTTTGATGATGCGGTGAAGTTCTTTCATATCGTCGGCAGGATTATACAACAAGCCATCTTCTTCTTCACGCGCTACACGCAATTTGTTTCACGATTTTGATTTTTCTTTGATGCAAATGCGATTCCTGTTGAAGAAGGATAGTCTCTTCAATAAAATTGAAGGCAGGTACATGGAAGACAATACGATTTCTTTAAATTCTCAACTCATCCTGAAAAAGGTGTTTACCCCTGACGTCAAAGGCTATGACGCCGACCAGGTGGACGAATTCCTCGACCAGGTCGCGCGTGACTACGTTGCGTTTGAGGCGTACTACAACGATTCGAAGAAATACATCGTCGACCTTGAGACCCAATTGAGGAAGGCCCGGGAACGGGGTTCCGAACTCGAGGTGGAGAACGCGCGTCTGAATCGACGGCTCGACGGCATCAAGGACACCGATAAGGTGAGCCCTGAGAACATCGAACTCATCCAGCGCATCCAACGCCTTGAGAAGGAACTGTTCCGCCTAGGCGTCGACCCAAGAAAGATTTGAAATCCGGCCCGGGCGGCAGCTGCCTTCGGGTAGAGGAAAGTCCATGCTCGCACTTCCTGCGATGGGAGTAGTGATTGCGCTAAGGGAACCAATAACCTTAGGTAGGGAGGAGTCCCTAACGGCGGCGGAAGGTCTCTTGAGATCGGATGCCCCAAGGTGCCACAGAGACGAGCTTGGCGGCGACGCCAAGATGAAACGCGGTAAACCCCACAAGCGAGAAACCCAAAATTGGTAGGGGAAGTCAGAACGCCGAATTGAAGGCGCGATGGCCGACATCGTCGAGATAAATTGCCGTCCTCGACAGAACATGGCTTACAGGGCCGGATACTCAAAAAGGAAAAAGAGAGGAAACACTCATGAAAATCAACATTCCCACGAAGATCACGATCGCTCGCATCGTCGGTGTCATGTTGCTCATCGTCTTTTTGATCGTGTGCACGCTTCTTGGACCTACGAATTCCTTCGTTGGCTTCCAACTCGGCGATTCGGGAATCTATTTGGTCAACCTGATTGCCTGCGTCATCTTCATCATCGCCTCGGCAACCGACTATCTCGATGGCCATTTGGCCCGTAAGTGGAATCAGGTCACCGATTTAGGCAAATTCCTTGACCCCATCGCCGACAAAATGCTCGTCAACACGATGTTGGTGTATCTCTGTCTCCCCATTGGTGGCGTTGCCATCCCTTGGTTCTGCGTTGCTTTCATGATCATCCGCGACCTCGTCGTCGACACGATGCGTTTCTTGGCCGCGAGCAAAGGCAAAGTCGTCGCCGCGAACATCTTCGGCAAAATGAAGACCGTCTTTCAGATGGTGGCGATTCCCTTCGTCCTCCTCGGCGGCTGGCCGTTCACCTATTTCGATGCCGGTTGGGGTTATGGGCGCATTTGCCTCATCCTCATCTATATCGCCACGGCGATGTCGATCATTTCTGGCATAATCTATCTCAAAGACAATTTCCACATCATCAAGGAGGGAAAAAACGATGAACCGCATGCATGAGCTTTTGCAAAACCTAGCCGACCGTGGTCTAACTCTCGGTAGCGTCGAATCCATGACCGGCGGCCTTTTCGCAGGCCAAGCCACGTCCATTCCGGGCGCGAGCAACGTCTTCAAAGGCGGTCTTGTCGTCTATAGCGCGGAACTGAAATCCAAGCTTCTCGGTATCGACCCCGCCTTGATCGAAAGCGAAGGCGTCGTTTCCCAAATCGTTGCCGAAAACATGGCTCGCAAGGGTCGCGAAGTCCTTGGCGTCGACGTCGTCATCGCCATCACGGGCAACGCCGGACCCACCGCCGAAGAAGGCGAAGAGCCGGTTGGAAAAGTCTACCTCGGCTTGGCCACGAAGGACGGTGTTTGGGCGTTTGGATACGAATTTAGCGGCGAACGAAACGCCATAAGAACGCAAGCCGTCGAGTTAATGGTGACCTTCGGTCTATCCCAATTTTCCAAAGTCGTTGAATAAAAATTCCGCCAATTTTGTCACATTTTAACGAAATCGACCAATTGGTATACGGAGGTCCATGTTTATGGCTACAGAAAAAGATTCCACAACAAAAGCATTAGAAGATGCGATTAAGGGCATCGAGAAAGCCTACGGTAAAGGCTCCATCATGCGTTTAGGCGAACGGGAACACGTCAGCGTTGACGTCATCCCTACCGGCTCGATCCTCCTCGATCAAGCCTTAGGCGTCGGCGGATACCCCAAAGGCCGCATCATCGAAATCTACGGCCCCGAATCCTCGGGCAAAACCACGCTTGCGCTTGAAGCGATTGCGCAGGCACAAATGAAAGGCGGGCGCGCTGCCTTTATCGACGCGGAGCACGCGATCGATCCCGAATACGCCGCGAAGCTTGGCGTCAACATCGACGAATTGCTTCTCTCCCAACCCGACTCTGGCGAACAAGCCCTTGAAATCGCGGAAATGCTCGCGCAGAGCGGCGCCATCGATTTGATGGTCATCGACTCGGTCGCGGCCTTGGTTCCGCAGGCAGAGCTCGATGGCGTCATGTCGGACAACCAAGTCGGTCTGCAAGCGCGTCTTATGTCCAAAGGATGCCGCAAGATCGCCGGCGTTCTTAACCGCACGCGCACCGTCGTCATCTTCATCAACCAGCTTCGTCAGAAAGTCGGCGTCCTTTATGGAAACCCCGAAACCACGACTGGTGGCATGGCGCTCAAATTCTATTCGTCCATCCGTTTGGATATCCGTCGCGCCGAAGCCATCAAGTCCGGCAGTGATATCGTTGGCAACACCGTCAAAATCAAAGTCGTTAAGAACAAAGTCTCCCCTCCGTACAAGACTTGCACCATCGATTTGATCTACGGCAAAGGCATCTCCCGTTATGCGGAGATCCTCGACCTTGGCGAAGAGCTTGGCCTCGTCGCCAAATCCGGCAACTGGTATCAAGTCGGCGCCGACAAGATCGGCAATGGCCGCGAAGCCGCGAAGAGTTACCTTGAGGCCCATCCCGATTTGGCCGATAGCCTCGAAGCGCAAATCCGCGAAACGTTCAAAGCCCCCGCCGCTCAGTAAACCAAGACCTTGGCCCTCCACAAAACGGGGGCCTTTTTTGACGGAAATAAAAAAAGTTTTTCGCGTTTTCTCCGCAAATCCCTGTCCTTTTTTCAAACGAAGAAATCAAGAGTGCACATCTTGGATTTTGCTTGGTAGAATATGCGCGTACCAAAGGTACTGTGATTCATCCTAAATTACAGGGATTTGCCGGTTTCCGGCTTCACATATATTCCGATTCTTTAGCATATATGGGTCATTTACCCTTTGGGCCTAGTTTTTCAGGAGAACAAAAATGTTTGTACTAGCAGGAGCCTTGACCGGTCTGGAAATCGCTTTGCTCGTGCTTGCCATAGTGGGCCTTGCAGCCTCGGTGGTATGCGCCAGTTTGTTGATTTTAGGCCGCATCAAAGGCAAAAAAGCCAAGCGCGGCGCGGACGAAATCATCAAAGAAGCCCGCATCAAAGCCGAGCATTTGGTGAAAGGCGCGCAACTCGACGCCAAACAAGCCGCATTCGAAATCCGGCAAGAAGCTGAGAATGAAGCCCGCACCCGCCGCAATGAAGTTGCCGCGGAAGAGCAGAAACTCTCCCTCCGCCAGGACGCGTTCGAAGTTCGCGAGAACGCCCTTATCGAAAAGGAGAAGGCGCTCGAAGAACGCAAGAACCGTCTCGACGACTCCATCGAATCCTACAAAAAGCGCCAAGCCGAACTCGATGCCAAAATCGACGACATCATCCACGAACTAGAGAAAGTCGCTGGAATGTCCACGGCGGAAGCTCACGACGAAATCATGGCTCGCGTCGAATCGAAGATGGCCATGGAAATCGCCGCCTACATCAAAAACGCCGAAGACGAGGCGAAGGAAACCGCGCAAGCCCGCGCCACCGACCTTCTTGTCATGGCGTGCCAGCGTTATGCCCAAGACGTCACCACCGAACGTACCGTTTCGGTCGTCGCGCTTCCCAATGACGAAATGAAGGGCCGCATCATCGGCCGCGAAGGTCGCAACATCCGCGTCCTCGAAGCCGAACTTGGCGTCGATCTCGTCATCGACGACACCCCCGAAGCCATCACCGTTTCTTGCTTCGACCCCATCCGCCGCGAAATCGCTCGCCGCACCCTTGAGTATTTGGTCAAGGATGGCCGCATCCAGCCGGGCCGCATCGAAGAAGTCGTGGCCAAATGCCGCAAAGAAGTCGAAGAAAGCAACTTCAAATACGGCGAAGAAGCCTGCTTCAAATTGGGCTTGCCGCGCATCAACCGCGAACTTGTTTCCTATATTGGCCGTCTCCATTACCGCACTTCCTATGGCCAAAACGCTTTGACCCACTCCATGGAAGTCGCCTATCTCACCGGCATCATGGCGGGCGAGCTTGGCCTTGACGTCAATTTGGCTCGTCGCGCTGGTTTGCTCCACGATATCGGCAAATCCGTTGACTTCGAGCAAGAAGGCAGCCACGTTCAGCTCGGCGCCCAGTTCGCCAAGAAGTATGGCGAATCCGATGTGGTCTTGAACGCCATCGAATCCCACCATGGCGACGTGGAAGCCCGTTATGTCATCTCTTACCTTGTCGCCGCCGCCGACGCCTTGTCCGCCGCACGTCCTGGCGCAAGGTCGGAAACGTTAGAAAACTACGTCAAACGCATCGAACAACTCGAAACCTTGGCCAAAGGCTTCGAAGGCGTCTCCCAAGCCTATGCGATGCAATCGGGTCGCGAAGTCCGCGTTATGGTTATCCCCGAGAAAGTCTCGGATTCCGAAGCCGTGCTTCTGGCCCAACAACTCCGGGAGAAAATCGAGCAGGAGGTTACTTACCCCGGACAAATCAAAGTGTCCGTCATTCGCGAATACCGCGCGGTGGAAACCGCGAAGTAGCGATGAAGGTCCTCTTCTTCGGAGACCTAGTCGGGAGCCCGGGAATCACCGCGGTTTCCGACTTTTTGCCTTCTTTGGTCAAACGCTACGAGGCGGATTTGGTTATCGCCAATGCCGAAAACGCCACCCGTGGCTTTGGACTTAATTATGGCGATGCCCGCGCGCTAAAAGATGCGGGGGTGGACGTCATTACCTTAGGCAATCATTGGCGAGGCCGTTCCTCCATCGATGATTTCTTCGAAGAGATCGAAGGACTGATCCGCCCTTACAACATCCGTCAGCACGATACCGTGGGGGTGGGGTATATCACTCTCGATGTCAAAGGCGTTCCGGTGACCGTGTCCAACATCCTTGGAACGGCGTTCATGAAAGAGGAAGTCAATTCGCCGATGGGCGCTTTGGTGGATATCCTCGACGAAGTTCCCGAAGGAATCCACATCGTGGACTATCACGCCGAGTCCACCTCCGAAAAAGCGACGTTCGCCCATTATTTCGATGGACAAGTCGCCGCGATTCTCGGCACCCACACCCATGTCCAGACCAATGATGCGCGCGTTTTGCCTCTAGGAACCGCGTTCATCTCGGACATCGGCATGTGTGGGGCTTACGATTCCGTCATCGGATTCGAGCCTCAATCCGTCATCGCCCGCATCATCAACGGCTCGCCTGAGCCCATGCAAATCGACGCGGAGGCCAAGCGCTGCGTCAACGCCGTCCTCCTCGACATCGACGAGGAAACGGGCTTAAGTCGTTCCATCCGACCAATATTCTTAATCGAAGGGAAACCGCTTCAATATGGGGAAGAAAATCTATAAATCCTTACCGGATATGTCCAAGGCCCGCAACAGGGTCGATTCGCCGCGTTTGCTTCGCGAACCCATCGTCGTTTCCGACGCCGTGAAGCTTTTCGCGCAGGGAAAGAAATATTGGATCACCACCTTTGGTTGCCAAGCCAACGTCCGTGACCAAGAAATCATGGCGGGATATCTCGAGCTCGCGGGTTTTGTTCCCTCCCCGAACGAAGCCGAAGCGGACCTCGCCATCATCAATACCTGCGCCGTGCGCGAAAACGCCGAAGAGAAAGTCTATGGCGAAATCGGCAAATTCAAGGCGAACCATCTTCGCAATAAGTCCTTCCTGCTCTGCGTCTGCGGTTGCATGATGCAAGAAGAGGAAGTGGCGAAGACGCTTTGCTCGCGCTATCCCTATATCAATATCGTTTTCGGTACGCACAATGTCCCACGGCTTTTGGATTTGCTCGATGAGCACTTGGGAAGACACCGTGACCTCGTCGAGGTGCTTTCCTTCCCTGGCGATATCGTCGAGAACTTGCCCTCCACCCGTTTGGACGATCATAAGGCCTACGTGAACATCACCTATGGCTGCGATAAGTTCTGCACGTACTGCATTGTCCCTTATACCCGGGGTCGCGAACGTTCCAGACAGCTCGCGGACATTTTGGAAGAATGCAAGGACCTCGTTTCCAAAGGCTATCAGGAAATCACTTTGCTTGGCCAAAACGTGAACTCCTATGGCAAAGACTTCCATGACGGAACGAGCTTTGCGACCGTTCTTGAAGAGGTGGCGAAACTGGGTATCCCACGCCTTCGTTTCATGACGTCCCACCCTTGGGATTTCAGCGAAGAAATGCTTGATGTCATTGCTCGTTACCCCAACATCATGCGTTGCATCCATTTACCCGTTCAATCCGGAAATAATGAGGTTTTGCGGAGAATGGGGCGTCGTTACACCCGCGAAGAGTATTTGGAATTGGTCCGCAAAATCCGTTCCAAGATGCCCGATTGCGCTTTGACCACGGACATCATCGTCGGCTTTCCAAACGAGACCGAGGAACAGTTCGCGGATACCTTATCTCTATGCGAAGAAGTGAAATATGATGCCGCGTTCACGTTCATTTATTCTCCCCGTAAAGGCACGCCTGCCGCGAAGATGGTGGACGACGTAGATGACGCCACGAAGCACGAACGCTTCAACCGCTTGATCAAAGTGGTGGAGCAGGGCGTCGTTTCGCATGCGGAGGCCATGGTTGGCAACACGTACTCCGTCCTCGTCGACGGTCCAAGCAAAAAAGACCCCAACATCCTCTCTGGCTATGCCGAAAACGGCAAGCTCGTGCATTTCCGTGGTCCCAAGCAGCTTTGCGGCCATATCGTGCCCGTGCGCATTGAGGAATCCCACGCCTTCTCCATGATGGGCGTCCTCGCCGAGGATGCTTGGCTTTGCCTTGCGAAGGACCTACGCGACCAATTGCTTAAGGAAGAAGCCGCGAAACGGTATTTCGCATGCAAAGAAGCGGTGGATAAAGACCAATCCCTAACCTTGCTCCGTCAAAGCGTCGCCGAGCATCAAAGAGCGATGACGCTTGCCCTTAAAAACGGCCAAGACGGACGATATGAAGCTGAGAAGAAAGCGTATCTGCAAGCCAAAGACGCTTACGAGAACCATCCTTTGATTCAGAACCTGCTTTCCGCGGGAGAAGAAATGCGCGAGGTCTTGCTGCATATCATGGAGGCCTTGTCATGATCATCGTCTTGACGGGTCCCACCGGTTCAGGAAAAAGCAAGATCGCGCTCTCTTTGGCCAAGAAACTTGATGCCGCGATTATCAACGCGGATGCCTTCCAGGTTTACCAAGAGCTTAATATCGCCACGGCGAAACCGAGTCTTGAGATGCGATTGGAAGCGCCGCATTACCTTTTCGACTTCGTTCCTTTGACGGATGCCTATAACGTCGCCGAATACCAAGCGGACGCCCGTTCCGCCCTCGCTTGCTGCCTCGAAAAAGGCCAAAACGTCATCATCGCAGGCGGCACGGGGCTATATATCAAGGCGGCGCTCTATGACTATGAGTTCACACCGCAAAAGCCCGTGGATATGGAAAAATACGAAGGACTGGACAATTGTCAACTCCATGAAGAACTAGCCAAACTTGACCCAATTTCCGCCGAGTCGATCCATCCCAACAATCGCCGTCGCGTTTTGCGTGCCTTGGAGATCTATCTATCCTCTGGAGAACCCAAAAGCGCAATCGAATCCCGTCAAATCCATCAGCCAATCTATCCTGCGAAGTTCTTCTGTCTGAACAAGGAGCGCCATATCCTCTATGCCGATGTCGAAGCGCGCGTCGACGAGATGTTTGCCACCGGCCTTGTGGAGGAAACGCTTCCTCTGATCGAACGGTATGGTCGGGGCGTGCGCGCCTTCCATGCCATCGGGGTCAAGGAATTCTTCCCTTATCTTGACGGTTTGGCCACCCTGGAAGAAGTGAGGGAAACCATCAAAAAGAACACACGCAATTACATCACCCGTCAAATCACGTGGTTCAGTCATCAGTTCGATTTGGACTGGATCGAGGACGAAGACGATTTATTAAATCGTTTAAATTCCTAATTTGTCGCTATACTTATAAACCGCATATTCAAGGAGGACTCCCCATGTCTTTACTTCCTATATATGAAATCGCGAAGATCGCGGATATTCCCGAAGAGTTCGTTGAACCCTATGGCAAAGATAAAGCCAAGATCGATTACCGTCTTTATGATCAAATCAAAGATCGCCCGGACGGAAAGCTAGTTCTCGTGACTGCCATTACCCCAACCAAAGCGGGCGAAGGCAAAACCACGACCTCCATTGCTCTTGCCGAAGGCATGGGCAAGATTGGCCAAAAGGCCATGCTTTGCTTGCGTGAACCTTCCTTAGGCCCGGTTTTCGGCATCAAAGGCGGCGCCACGGGCGGCGGTTTGGCTTCGATTGCCCCCGCGGAAGACATCAACCTTCATTTCACCGGGGACATGCATGCCCTAACCTCTTCCATCAATTTGATTTCCGCGATCATCGATAACTCGATCTATCAAGGCAATCCTCTCCGCATCGACGCGAATCGCATCTTATGGAAACGCGCGATGGATATGAACGACCGTGCCCTTCGCAACGTGGGCGTTGCAGGCGGCGATCCCAAAGGCACGCCCCGCGAAGACCATTTCGTCATTACCGTCGCAAGTGAGCTCATGGCGATTCTGTGCCTTGCTACCAGCGAAGAGGATTTCCAGAACCGCGTGAATTCCATCCTCGTGGCCTATGACCTGGATGGCAATCCGATTCACCTCAAAGATCTTAAAATCTCCCACGCCATCATGAAATTGATGCGACAGGCCCTCAAACCAAACCTCGTCCAGACCCTGGAAAACAATCCGGTATTGGTTCATGGCGGCCCCTTCGCCAACATCGCCCATGGCTGCAACAGCTTGTTCGCCACGCGCCTTGGGCTGAAACTCGCTCCCATCGTGATCACGGAGGCGGGCTTCGCCGCCGACCTTGGCGCCGAGAAATTCCTCGATATTAAATGCCGTGTCGGTGGTCTGCATCCCGATTGCGTCGTTCTCGTCGCGACCATCCGCGCCTTGAAGATGCATGGCGGTCAGAAATTCGAAGAACTCGCCAACAAAGATTGCGACGCCTTGCGCAATGGCTTGGAAAACCTCAAGGTCCATTACGAGAATCTTCAAAAGTATGGTCTTCCTGTCATCGTGGCCATCAACCATTTCGCTTCCGACGACGAAGAAGAAATCGAAGTGCTCCGTAAGTATTGCGAAGACAATGGCTATCCGGTCGAATTCCTCGATGGTTTCCTCCGCGGTGGCGAAGGCTCAATCGATCTCGCCAAACGTGTCGTTGAAGTCTTGAACTCGACCCCGTCTTCCTATCACCCTCTATACGATTTGAATCTCCCCATCAAAGAAAAAATAGAGGCGATTTGCAAGGAAATCTACCGTGCTGGCAAAGTGGAATATACCGAAAAAGCCTTGGAACAAATCGCGGAATATGAACGTCTGGGATTCGGGAATGCCTACGTTTGCATCGCCAAGACCCCACAGTCGTTGACCGATGATCCGAAAGTCCTTGGCGCTCCCAAAGGCTTCACGATTTCCATCCGCGAAGTCAACCTTTCCGCTGGAGCGAACTTCGTCGTTCCTTTGACGGGTCAGATTCTCACCATGCCTGGCTTGCCCAAAGTTCCCGCGGCGGTGAAGATGGAGGATCAGCCGATATGACGGTTGTTCCTTATAAACTCTACGACGAAGTGGAGATGAAACGTCCCCATCCTTGCTTCGCCCGGAGCAAAAGATTCCAAATCGTTCGCGTCGGCGCAGACATCAAAATCCTCTGCTTGGGATGCGGCAACATCATGATGATCGACCGCGATAAATTTAACGGAAAGATCAAGAAGGTTCTGGCTTCGCACGAGGGTCCACTTGTGCCTGGCTCGGACGCGAAATAAACAAAATTTTAAGGATTTTTCTCCAAACCCCCCATTTTCGCCGAATAGGTAAGTGGGAGGTTTTTCTTATGGCGCTGCTTTTTGCCAAACGTATCGCCAAGGCGTATTCCACGTCTAGTGGGCCATTCTTTGCCTTGCGCAAAACCACATTAGCTTTTCCCTCGAAAGGAATCGTTGCCATAAAAGGGAAGTCCGGTTCGGGGAAATCCACGTTATTAAACCTGCTTTCCGGCATAGAAATACCCACGTCGGGGCGGGTTTATTTTCAAGGGTCATGCCTTGGGAGCAAAAAGAAGCCATTGCTTGGTTCCGAGGGGGCAATGGTCTTTCAACATTACAATCTAATCCCTGGAGCGACGGCTTTGTATAATGTCGCGCTGCCTTCTCTAATGCGTGGCGGGAACATGCGAAAAGCCAAAGAAACGCTACATCACTTCGGTTTGGCAAAACTCGCCAAAAAGAAGGTGGATGTGCTCTCTGGGGGAGAGAAGCAACGCATAGCAATCTGCCGCGCTTTGGTTAACGATCCAAAAGTGGTTTTTGCCGATGAACCAACAGGGGCTTTGGATGAGGCAAACTCCACCAAAGTCATGGAGACGTTGAAACTCGTTTCCAAAAAGAGACTTGTCCTTCTCGTCTCACACAACGAGCAATTGATTGATACGTATGCGGATCGCGTCATCGAAATCGTGGATGGCCGGGTTGTCGCGGACTCTAAGCCATTGCGTCCTTCGTCAAAACTTATTCCAAGAGAAAAGCGTCGCCGTGGTCGATCTTGGATATTTCGCTTTCTCCTTCGAAACATTAAGAAACATGCCTTCAAGGACGTGACTTGCCTTTTGGCAGGGCTCATCGGCTTTTCTGCGCTTCTTCTAAGCGTGGGCTATCTCGAGGGAAACATGCCCGCGATGGAAGAAGAGATGACCAATAGCCTTACTTATCTTTCCGCGACCATAGCTTCGCGAACCACGATGCAGATTCCCGGTTCCGCGTTGACTTTGGTCAAAAGAACAAGGCCAAGCGAAGAAGACGTGGGGCTTTATTTGCCAACGCTCC
>JBGUWA010000138.1:0-13601 GCA_045220635.1 Candidatus Alloenteromonas sp.
GCGATGAGATCAACCTTCAGGCTACCGTCACCTATAACAACGCCAAGCAGAACTACGGCTACGAGGACTTCCTCCACCGCACCCCCATGCCCTTCGCTTCGGGCAGGACCGACATGAAGTCCTATCTCAACGGTTTCTCCGATGAGTGGCGCCCTTATGTTTCCAATACGTCGGTGCCCTTAGAAGGCGGAACCGCCGATGATAGCGCCTCGAACGTCAACTCCTTCTATGCCGCCTACGCCGAAGCCATCCGCGCCAAAAACGCCGCGCCGGTCCTCTATGATGGCGCCTTCACCCTCAATAACCTCAATGACGATGCCCGTTTAGGCTCCTATGTCGCCAGCAAAAACGGCAAATCCGCCACCGTTATTTTCAACGCCTCCGAAAGCTGGATCGATTTGGATATCGCCGGCGCGGAATCGACCATCCTCGGCGCCGCCTCCTTCCATGGCCGCCCCACGTTAAAGGGCAGCGTCCTCACCATCGCCCCCTTAAGCGCGACCGTCCTCGATGGCTCGCATAGCTTCTCCATCCATTCCGGTGGCTCCACGCCCGAACCTGGACCCGAACCCGAACCTGGGGAAGACGATGGCAAAGGCATCTACCTCCGCGGCAGCTTCAACTCCTGGGTCACTTCGGAGAATTACCGCTTAAAACAAGCCCCTGCAGGCAGTGACTATAGCTACTACCTCAGCAACGTCCGCATCATCGAAGGGCAAGAATTCAAAGTGGCCGACGCCGACTGGGGTCCGTGCAACTTAGGCTATAACGACCGCGATCTGAGCTTCGGCGACATGGCTCTTTACTTCAACGACCATGGCGTCGAAAACGACAACATCAAATGCACCGAGACCGGTTATTACGATTTCTATATGGCCAAAGGCGCCTCCCCCAAAATCGCCGCGTTTAAGGCCCAACATGGCGAACTTAGAGGCGTCGGCGGCGATTGGTTGACAGGGATCACCGCCACGACCATCAACCCCTGGAACGAATACGTCGCCTATGACGTCCACATCAACGCGGGCGACGAATTCCAAATCTGGATCAAGGAATGGGACGATGAGTATACGTGCTTTGGCGTCGTCAATAACGAAGACGCCTCCTCGGTCCACTACCCCGATGGTTATCTCTTCACCACGTCCGAAAATGGCAGAAACGTCAAGGCCACGGTTGAGGGCGACTACAACATCCGCATGCTCGTTACCGGCGGTATCGATTGGGATGGCGCGCATTGCGACTACTACATCACCCTCGCCAATTCCGATTACGTCGCCGCGGTGAACTTTGCTCAAGGGTTCAACACCGCCTTAAGCGCGGCTTGCGACATCAACGGCAATAGCGACAAAGACACCGTCGTCGCCGCTTGGAGCGCCCAAGCCACCGCCTATGGCGAACTCTCCACCGCCGCCCAGACGATCCTTGTCGAAGCGACCGCGGAAAGCGAATCCTCGGATTTGGCCACCTTCGCGGCGAAATATCAGTCCATCTACGCCATCCGTGGCGAAAGCTGGTCCTTGGAGAATTTCCTTGGCATCGAAGTCGTCTCTACCCTAATGGAGAGCCAACCGCTTGTCCAAAACCATACGGGCGTGTTCATTATCCTCGTGACGGTTGCCGTCGGCGGTCTTGCCGTCGCGGTCTTATGGATCAAGCGCCGCCGCAAAAACTAATACCCATCCTTCTTAAGGGCACGGAGACGTGCCCTTTTTTGATCTATTTCTTTTCATTGAACCCATAAAAAGTTGTAATCGGTGGCGAAAAGTTGTAATCGGTTGTAATCAGTTGTAATCGGTTGTCATCAATGGCATAATAACCCTGAAAAAAAGGAGGGTTTCCATCATGGAAGAAAAGCGAAAAATACCTCTGGGGATCGATGATTTTAAGGTAGTGTCAAAACAATGCTACTACGTCGACAAAACCCTGATGATCCAAGACATTCTGTCGATGCCCGAAGAGTCGGTTGTCCTTTTCACCCGGCCAAGGCGCTTTGGGAAATCCCTCGCGATATCGATGCTTTCGACTTTTTTCGACCAGAAAAACAAAGATCCCAAGCAATATTTCCTTGGAAAAGCCATCGCGGCGGAAGAAGAATTCTCTTTGTGCGGTTCCTATCCGGTAATTACGCTAGGTTTCAAAGACATCCATTCACCGACGTTTTCCTCGATGCAGGAGGAAGTCCTTGGCGTGATCCGCGGCGAATTCCTCCGCCATGACGAACTGTTCTCCTCGGATAAAATCAACGCCGAGGACATGGCGTTTCTTCGCCAAATCCAGGACGGTTCCCTCAAAGAAGAATCCTATACCGAATCGTTGCTTCGCCTTTGTGGAATGCTTTACGCCCACCATGGCAAGAAGCCCTACTTGTTCCTCGACGAATACGATACGCCGATCCAAGCTTCTTACGAGAATAAGTATTATGAAGAGGCGATCCCTTTTTTCCGCTCGCTGTATGGGAAAGCGCTTAAAAGCAACCAATCCCTCCAATGCGCGGTATTGACCGGCGTCCTCCGTTTGGCCAAAGAGTCCTTGTTCTCAGGTATCAACAACCTCGTGGTGGACAATGGCTTCGACAGCGCATTTACCGAGTATTTCGGCTTTTCCTATAAGGAAGCGGAAGAACTCGTCTCCTATTTTGGGGCGGACCACCCCTTGGAAGAGCTTTGGAAGTGGTATGGCGGGTACTGGTTTGGCGGGGTGGAAGTCATCAACCCGTGGTCCATCCTTAGCTATTTCCGTTTCAAGAGAAACCTTAAGGAATATTGGACGAACACGAGTTCCGTCTCCCTCTTGTCCTCCCTGCTGTCGGACCCTAGGTTTTCCTATTCCAATCTCATCGGGGACCTCCTTGCGGGGAAGAAGATCAAGGCCAAGCCCAATTTGGTGGTGAGCTATGCGGACCTTTCGGGCAACGTCGGTCAGTTCCTTGGTTTCCTTATCGCGACCGGCTATTTGTCCTATCTTCCCGAAACGAACGAATCCTTCGTACCCAACAAAGAGGCGTCGATTGCCCTGCAAGACGAAATCCTAAGCAGATATGGTTTAGAAGGAGATACGCTTTCCCTTGGCGAATCCAGGGAAGCGATCCAAGCCGGGGACGCCACCGCTTTCGCCTCGCTGATAAAGAAGGTATTGCTCCACTCCTTCTCCTATTTCGATTTCAACCAGGAAAGATCCTATCAGGCGATGGTTCTGACCCTTGTCTCCGTGCTTTTCGAGGATTGCTATGTCAAAAGCGAAGTCAACGCCGGGGAAGGAAGGTGCGACATTCTCATTCAGCCCAAAAAGGCCCATGGTTTTGGGGCGGTTCTAGAGATTAAGCACGTTCGTGGGAAAACGAGCCAGCAAAGGCTGGAGGACCGGGCGGAAACCGCTTTAAGGCAAATCAAAGACAAAGGCTACGTCGAGAATCTCGTGCTTGCCCAGGCAAATCCTATCGTTACCTATGGCATTGCCTTTTGCCGCAGGAAGGTCATCATCAAATCGCAAATCGTCGATTAGGGGTGGGGCTCGTCAAGAAAGACCTTATTCGGCGACGGGTTCGGTCTTTTTTTGAAAAGAAGCCCTTTTTGCGGGCTTTTTCCATGCAAAACCGGGCTCTTTTCCGATTAAAACCTTCCTTCGGCAATCGCGAATCTGCTTGTTTTCCAAAACCCAAATCGATTAAAAACGCGCTATGCTATTTCGTTGCTCTGGTTTAGGTACAGACATCCCAAAAGCGAAAACGTTGCTTCTCGGATGCTGGTACGTTGGTATCAGCCCTGAGGTTTCAAATGGAGCACGATGCGGGATTTGCTTTTGGGCGTCCAACGCATATTTAGATCGCCCTTGCTGGGAAAGCATATATGTTCGGGACGATCGGAATTTGCAAAGTGCGCTTTTCGCACATTGCTTTCGAAATCCATCTCTTTATCCTGGAGGATGCTATTAATGTGACGCGTGATTCGAAGTTGTTCCCATATCGTCATATTGATCGTCCTGCGCCATTCCAATCTAGGGAATGGCCGATGTCCAGATAAAATTGGATTGCGACTGCAAAGATAAGGATGAATCTCGAGATATGCCAAAACCGCGGAAAGAATTATGAATGCCTTCAAACATAAAGCTGTCGGTGATAGCAAAGATAGGCAAACGGTATCGGGCCTTCTTAGCCAAAAAAAGCCGCAAGAGCTGATGCAAATCAGAACTAGCGGCTTTCGGATTCTATTCGTCTTCGATATCTTCGGAGATTTCTTGGATTTCCCCGTCATTGCATGTAACGGTGATGGTCGGAGTGCCGAAATTCCAGTCTTCGCCTTTTTCCAAAGCTTGCCATTGCGCTTTGCTGCCGGCATAGGCGATGCTTGTTAAAGCCGAGCAATATTCGAAAGCTTCAACGCCGATACTGGTGATGCTAGCTGGCAAGGAAAGCGACGTAAGGCGGTCGCAGAACATAAATGCACTATCGCCAATGGTAAGGAAGCCTTCGGGTAAGGTGACCGAGGTTAATCCTTTGACATCATAGAAAGCTTCCTCGGATATGCTCTTTAGGCCTTCCGGTCCAACGTAGGCCCCTTGTTTTCCTTGGGGGCAGAATAATGCCTCATCCCCTTCTTTGCTATGCAAGACACCGGAAACGGAAGAATAGGCCTTGCTGTCCTCAGCTACGTCAATCGAAGCGATATTGGGGCAATCGAAGAACGCCCGGTCATCGAACGAGGATACCGTGTTAGAGAAGGTAATGGCGGTAACCTTGTAGCAATGGATGAAAGCAAAGCGATCGATGGAGGTTACCCCTTCCGGCACGGTATAGGCGCCTTCTTTGGCGGAAGGATAAAGCAGTAAGTTCGACTTCTCTTTATTGAGCACTACCCCATCCACCGAAGCGAAGTGACGGTTATCTTCCTTCACTTGGATCGAGGTTAATTTCTCGCAATAAGCAAAGGCCCGTGGATCTAAGAAGGCTACGCTAGCGGGGATAACGATGGAGGTTAAGGCATCGCATTCCTTAAAGGCCATATGATCGAGGATCAACAATCCTTCGTTCAAGGTGATGCTCGCTAAGGAAGCGCAACGCAAGAAGGCGAGTTCTCCCACCACTTTCGTATTTTCGCTGAAAACGATGGAGGTGAGACCGTTGCAGCTATCAAAGGCCAATCTGCCAATGGTCTTCGTTTGGCTTGGAACGACGTATTCCCCTTTCTTCCCCTCGGGGAAACGAAGGAGTGTTTCCTGGTTGAAATCGAATAAGACACCATCGTCGGACCGGAAGTGGGGATTGCCCTGTTCGACTTCGATCGAAGCGAGGTGATCGCACCCAGAAAAAGCGTAATCCCCAATCGCGGATAATTTCTTTGGCAATCGGATGCGTTCTAGACCGCTGCAATCGGAAAACACGCCGCTGGAGATGACAAGCAACGAACTAGGCAAGGTGACGCCGCTTAGGCTTTGGCAACCGCCAAACGCCCAACTATCGATCAGGGTAACGCCTTCTGGGACGCTATATTTGCCCGTTTTGGCGTTGGGGCAGCGCAGTAACGTTGTTTTCGCCTTATCGAAGAGGACGCCATCAATGGAAGTAAAGAATTGGTTATTCGGATCCACGAGGATTTCAGCTAGCTTGACGCAGTCTTCAAACGCCCCGCTACCGATGAAGCAGACGGAAGAAGGGATGGAGACGGAGGTGAGGCTTGCGCAGCCTTCGAACACGTTATAATCGATCCTCTCCATCGGGGAAAGGATTGTTACGGCGGTGATTTCTAAGCAGTCCTCAAAGGCATACTCGTCGATGAAGGTGACGGGCTTGCCTTGATAGGAAGAGGGGACCACCACTTCCCCTTTTAATTCTTCGGAAGCGGAGGTTATGCCATAGGAGGCCTCATCTTTGCTAAGTTCGAAAGAGAAGTATTTCACATCGGTCGGCGTAACAAGAGAGGATTGCGACTGGCTATAGGAAGAAGCCGATGACCCCTGACTAGAGCCGGAATTACAAGCGGATAAACACGCCAGGGTCAATAGCATGCCAAGCAAAAATCGTTTTTTCATAATCAGAAACCTTCACAAACGGCTATATCATACCCTTAGCAAGGCGAAAGCAAAAGCGATGACGCTTTTCTTCTGAATCGGCGAAAAAGAGCAATCTAGATGAAAAAGAAAGGAAAATCAGCAATAGATTCTCGCCCTGAGGATAAAGGCGTTATGTAGCGGTGACGAATTCTCTGTTATCGATCTCGGCGTAGAAGACGCCTTTTGCAAGCAGTTCCTTATGGCCTGGCCTTATCCGCCTCCTCCCTGGTCAGACCGAAAGCGGTCCAATCATCGCCGACGCCGACATAGGTCGTGCAACCGTCTTCGTTGGCGAATGCTACGATGGATTTCGCCCATTCGTTCTCTTCGGTGGGCTTATCACCCAATTGGGCCTTGTAATCGAAATCGCTGTTTTCAAAAAGGTGTTCAGGGATGATCTCTTTGAGCAGCGTTGCGTTATCCTCCGGCAGAATGATTCGTCTTTTTAAACTTGTTCACCAGCATGTTCACCAGCATGTTCACTAACTTGTTCACCAGCTTGTTCACCAGTATGTTCATCCACCTGGCAAACCATCGACTATCTAATATTGTTTTTTGTCGTTTTATGAAAAGACAAGAGAAGCAAATGAAGTTTCGAATGCACGCCACAGGAGCACGACTCCTGCATTTTTTGGTGTCTGAAAATCTTCGTCCACCAAATCTTTTTTATCTCGAAAAGGTGGTATCAGGGTGGTACGGGAAACGAGAAAAACCAGCATAAAAGTCAGGTGCCATCGAGAGAATTTCAAGGATTGAAATCACGATGCGGGAAATCCACCAAAACAACGCATTCGCGTATTCTCATTTCCTTTTCGAACCGCACCGTTTTTCCTCAGTTAATCGGTCATTTAATCGGTCGCATTCGGTCATTTAATCGGTCCCGTCGAACACGGGCAATTTAGGAGAACCGCGCACAGATAGAAAACTGCGCCACTACTTCAAATGGTTACCGTCCGACTTCTTTGGGCCTCTGAATTCCAAATAGTCCCGAAGGTGTCGCTTGATATGGTTATATATGGCATCAGCGGTTAGAGAACCAAATTGGCCTTCTATTCCGGAGGCGATTTCGTCAATGCGCGACCCGGGATGGGTTTTGACGAATCTAAGGATAGCCAAGCAGACTTTTCCGGGGCGAATTAAACTTTATATGAACTAATATTGTTTTTTCTAGCAGCACACCAAATTGGTGATGAATAGTTAAGCGTCTGTCGGCCTTTTCTTTGGGGGCCTTCCCCTTTTTCCGCCGGTTTTGACGATATTCTTCCCATTTTGCGCCCGCCTCTTTTCGATAGATTGACGCTTGGCCGCCCTCCGCGCAGGAAGCGACGACCTCGTGACGGCCCCATCCGTGAGCAGCACGTGGCGGATGATCCTCCCGACCTTCGGCCACTTTTCGTCCTGCCGTTTGCAACGGAAGAGGTAGACGAACCAGTTAAGATAATCCTGGAGGTACTCGGTGTCCATGCCAGTGAAGCGGTCGAGGTAACGCTTGACCCAGGCGGAGAACGAGTTGATGAGCAGCATCGCCCTGAGCGAGCCTTCGTCCTTGGCAGTAGATTTATGCACCTCCTCCGCCGCGCCGGATTCCGCGACGGCCTTGCGATGCGACCGGAGCCCGTCGTGGACAATCTTGAGAGTCGCCCCTTCGGATAGGTGCGGCAGAAGCGCGTCCCCGATCTCCTTGGACGTCGGATAGCCGTGCCCGACGAAGAAGGCGACCATGCTTTTGTATTGGTCGACGGCGAGGAAGACACAACATTTGTCCTTGTTGAGGCCCCGCCTGTTCGGGCCGAAGTGGTCCCTGGGCCTACCGCTGTCGAAAACGTAGACCTCGTCGATGAAAACGGTGCCGGAAAGCCTGACCTTAGACTGCCACGACGCGATGGTCTCGAAGACCTTGCGCCTCGTCAGCAGTGCCGTGTTGTGGTGGCATCCGACGACGTCGGCCACCGCGTCCAAAGGCACGTTGAAGGTCATCAGTTCAATTGCGGTCGAAAGTTGCCAAAGCGTAAGCTTGCACGAGGAAAGCGCCGTCCCGGACAACACGCCGAACCTGACCCCGCATTCGCGGCACCTCAGCCTTTCCCGGCCGTTCGGATCGTATCCGTCGCGGGAAAAGGACGCGGGATCCGCGCATCCGCACCCCGGACATTTTGGGACCCTGCCGACCCCTTTCGCCATCTCCTCAAGGTCTCCATAGCCGATCTTTTCCCTTGCCAGCCGCCTCCTTACGGCGGCGAGCAGCCGATCGAACTCCTCTGAGCCGATCGAATCGACGTCAAAATCGTAAACGGACATTAAAAACGCCCTTTCCGCCTTTGGGTCGGCCGTCGCTTGGGCGTTTTGGCAAACAAGTTCGGCGACAGCCGACCCAAAGGACTTGTTTGCCATTAACGATTATAGCGTTTCAGAAATCTCAACACCAATTTGGTGTGCTGCTAGATTGTTTTTTATTGCTCTAAAACAATTTAACCGAAATGAATGTTAGAGGAGTAAGGGACAAAGAGTACTTATCCCATGACGTCACCAACGAACGCGATTTCGTTATCGGCGATTCCCGAATGCTTGTTCCGCGCTAAACCATATGGCGTGATGAGCGTGACACGCACGGCTTTTCTCGTCCCGGTCAGCAAACGGAATCTTTCAAGGCGTCTGCGAATCCGTTTTTCTTCCTCGGCGTCCATCTCATATTCGCTGGAGGAATACTTCATTTCGCAAAGATTGATCACGTCATCCCGGCGATCGATGAGAAGGTCGATCTGAAAAGGGTTGTCTCCTTTTGCGTTGTGAAACGAGAACTCGTTGGTGGAGACCCCCTCGATTCCCAAAGCCCTTTTAATCTCCCTGATATGGTTCATGCAAAGGGCCTCAAACGCATGGCCGCCCCAGACATAGTACGATGGCGTGCCCACGAATCCCATCCAATCGGAAACCCTGCGGTTATTGAGGTAGGTATAGGAAAAGAGGATAAAAGGGTCGATCAGTTGGTACAGCATTCCGGTCTTCTCCTTCTTGAAATCAGGAAAGGCACGGATGAATCCGCATTGTTCCAGCTCGTCCAATGCGGTCGTGAGGGGTTCGCCGTCGCCGATGTCCTTGATCTTGGCAAGGTCGGCGCGGACCAAACCATCCGGATGTCCAAACAACGCCTTCAGGATGGCCGAATGGATGCTCGGATTGGAGAAAAGAGAGGAAAGGAGTTCGATATGCTCATGCCGAAGATCTCCGGATTCATCGAAGCATAACCTTTGCACGTTTTGAGAAAGAGAAAGCGAGGGCGAAAGGAGGTTGAGATAATAGGGAATCCCACCGAAAACCATGTAGCTTTCGATAAGCTCACGGTCGGAAAAGCGAACCCCGTTTTCGTCTAAAAGAGCCTTGCATTCCGCGATTTTAAAAGGAAGAATTCGCATTCTCTTGGTAACGCGATCATGGTAGCCACCAGTATCCTCGATGATGTTCTTGATAATCCAGGAGGTAGCCGAACCGCAGATGATCAAAAGGAGATCCTCCTGGGACTCTCCCCATTTGTTCCAAAACTCATCGAGCGCCTTCAGAAAGCTGCCTCGTTTACCCGCGATCCACGGGAGTTCGTCAATGAAAACGATGCGTTTTCCACTAGAAGGTTCGCGATAAACCGAATCGGACCGAAGCAATTCCCTCAAGCGAGCGAAGGCATCGGGCCAATTCTTCGGCGCACCGCCGCTTCTATATCCCGCTTCCCCAAGCGCCCGCCCAAAGGCGGACAAACGTTCCCTTGGGGTCATTTTCTTCACACCAGTCACATAAAAGGAGAACGAATCCTTGAAGAACCGTTTGATGAGGTAGGTTTTTCCAACGCGGCGCCTACCGTACACCGCGACGAACTGAGGCCGATTAACACGTAGCAGCTCGTTGAGTTCATCGCATTCTTTTTTTCTGCCAATGAGTTTCATATTTGTTCCTTATTCCTCTAACTTCACTGAATTTTAGCGTATTTCAGAGTAATAAGAAACAACTTATTGCTGGAAAGATTCAGGTCCACAGGATCGCAGGGTATTTATGGCAAAAGGTCTTGTTCGCTCTTTCCCCACAGTTTACCTGCGAACAACGGCGATTATCAGAGTGCCGCTTTTCGAAGAATCAAGGTCAGTATTGTTGGTCCATTTTCCATCGAAAACTGGCATTTTGGACCAACTATAATCGAAAAACGATTCAATCTATGTTTCGTATGTCTCTCTAGACGTCTCCCTAAATGTCTCCCTAAAAAAGCCTTGGGCGGACCGTCCACGAATTGGGTCTCTCGCCGCTTTACCACGAAGACTATAAACCGCATTTTCTCGATGGTATCTAGCTTATTTCGCGTGGTTCATGAGGAGCCTAGTGCTCCACTCCTTTTTCGCTCAAATTCGTTGTAAAATCGTTGTATAAATCAGGCCAAAAACAAAGAAAGTGCCGAATTCATCGACACTTTTCAGGCTCATGGAGCACGATGCGGGAAGGCATTATGTATCGTCGGTTTTATAGGTGCCGTCGGACTTTTGCTAGAAATGTATCGTCGGCTTTATTATTCCTTATGGTATAACCATATCCCCGTTGTCTTTTTGTTGTCCAGAAATCGGGTGTTTTGGACAATGACTTGAGCCCTACTTCTTCCCATCCGTTGTCCGCTTTTCTTATTCGACCGCGGACGATTCACTATATCTCATCAGTAGGCTTTCCTAACAGAGCAGTTTTTTATGCAATATTTTAATTTTATCAAAGCATACTTTACTTTTATTAAAGTTGATATTATTCTTTTCGTATGGAACACAAGTGGTTAGCAGTGCTCAATGACGACGATATGGAATTCATCCACCAGTTCATACTGGCGTCTGGATCGCTCAAAGGGCTTGCGGCTCATTATGGCGTTACATATCCCACGATCAGAAATCGCGCAGACAGAATCATAAACAAAGTCCGATTAAGCGATGACGAGGATTCACCTTATGTCCTCCACATCAAAACCATGGCCATGGACGGGAAAATAACTCAGGAAGCCGCAAAAGAGTTAATCACAACGTTCCGAATCATGTTCAAGGAGAAGTAAAAAATGGTTTTAAGTTCAGTCAATACCACGCTTATTTTTTCCGGCGTATACCCGCTTCTCAGCTTGCTTTTTGCGGCTTTTATGATTTTCATCTATGTCAAAGCCAAGGCGAAAGGCAAAAAGCCAGTAAAAGCCCTTGCTGTGATTCCGGCGGCGGGTCTCGTTTACGGAATCATTTATTCGGTTGTTTACTGCGTAATCACGCTAAATCAAGGCGGTTTCGCCCCCATCTTCGTTATTCGGTCGTTTGAGGGGTTTGCCATTGACTTAGCCGTATGGATCGTTTTGGCCATTCACTCGTCTATAACGTCCTCGCAGCCTAAAACGCTTTCCGAAGAAGATAGAATACATATCTCAAATTTATAAAGGATTAATAACGAAAACTACATAGCCATCGAGTGTTTTTACTTTTTGGAGCACGACGCGGGCGCTGCTCTATTATTTATGTGATTTCTTTTACTTATTTGGCTCTAAAAAGTGATATTCATCTATTTTTTTCGCTCAATTTGAGTTTATAACATAGCCTCTGAGCCTGGACGATTTGTTCGCGTTTTGATTATTCTAGGTCGAATTCATCTTGTTTCCTTCTTTTTCGACCAACAATCCACATTCGCTCATTTACGCATCGCTAGATACTCTGCGGGCCACCAGCGAAACAAACCGCATAGAACGGATTGGTTTTCGAAAAGAGGCTGAGGTCCCCGCTTTCGTCAAGGTAGATGTCGAGGCGCTTCATAATCTTTAGTATAGAAAAAACGGGATTAATTTCCCGCACTTCGGTGATCCCCAGGAATTGCTCCTGCGACCATCCGTAATATACCCTTTGCCCAAACAAAAAACAATATGCGCGAATGGCTTTTGCCCTACTTTTCCCTACTTTTCCTTCGCTCCTATTTCCATAGTGCGCCAAGGAATAACTTGTTGGCGGCTGAGAATTATCGTGCGCCGAAAATTGTGTCCCAATAAATGACTCAATAAACGACTCAATAAAAAGAAGCACTACCGAGCTTGGTCCAGACACAAGAACACGAACCCGCTTCTTTTTGTGGACGTATCGCGTGACCGCGTTCTGCGCCTTGAGCCTGACCATGGTCAGCGTGGCGGTCCTCGCGACGCCGTATAGCCTATGGTTGCCGAATCTGTCCCTGGGCAGGCCCTTCCCGTCGTACTGCCCGGACTGCCTCGTCAGTCGCCCCGAGCTCCCCCACCCCGAATATCGTCTTCAGGTGATCGAACCCGGATGTAGACGCTATCCTGAAACTGAGCCACTTTCAGCCCTTTCGCTATCGTAAAAGTGAGCCACCCTGTTATGCTTCCCACGAAAGAACTGGGAGGCAGGAAAGTGATCAGTCAAATGGAGAAACTAGAGATAATCATGGCCTGGAAGCGAGGGGATTCCGTCAGGAAAATCGCCCGCGAGTCCGGCCTAAGCAGGAACACCGTCGCCAACTCTCGCCAACTATCGCCAACTCCTGCCAAGGATGCTCCGCCTGTCCTGCTACTTGTACTGTATCCCTTCGGCATTCACGAAAAACGAAAAGAAAACTGGTCGACGTTTTTGGGAACAGCGGAGCACGATGCGGGCGAAATCGCTTTGGGCGCGCAGATCTACCGCAAATTCAAAAGGAAGTCCGCTATGCCGACGACGTATGTTCCGTCGGGGTTCCGCGTTTCAGGAATAGGCTCGCCCACAACCAAAACGTTCCTCGCCTCGCCCCGCACGAAATCGAATGGCCGCAGCTCTTTCTTCAATACCTCTGGGTCTGCGACGCTTTGGGCGATCTGTATATATATGGCGTCATAGCCTTTCCGCGCGACGAAATCGATCTCATAATCCTTCCTCACGCTTTTCCCGGAACCGTCCTTCCCCACCGTTGGCAGAATGCCCACGCTCACTTGATAGCCTCGGTACGACAGCTCATTGAAGACGACGTTCTCCATGAGTTGGCCCAAATCCGGAAAGGCGAAGCGGAGTCTCGCGTTCCGCAGCCCGGTGTCGGCGAAATAGTATTTCTTTCCCGCCCCGATAAGGGCCCTGCCTTTTACGTCGTAGCGCGGTGCCTCGCAAAGGAGGAAGGCGTCCACGAAGGCATCGATGTAGGATTGTACGGTTTTGGGGTCAAGAGAAGTTTTGCCTTCGCTCTTTAGGGTGTTCGCGATGCGCTCCGAATTGATGACCTTTCCCACCATCGACGATAGCGAGTCGGCCAAATCGTCAAGAGCCCACTGTTTTTGGAAACCATGGTGTTCCAAGATGTCTTTGAAGTACGTCGTCGCGAACAAACCCTCGAGATAGGCCTCCTTCTGTTGCCGATTGCTCAGCACCGCAAGAGGCATTCCCCCATGGAGAAGGAATTCATAGAAAGCCTCCGATTTCGAACCGCCGACGTAAGCGTAATATTCCGCGAAGGACAACGGAGCCATGTGGATTTGCGTCGCCTTATCCCTAAACTGCGTGACGATATCCTTGGAGAGCAGCTTCGAATTGCTG
>JBGUWA010000139.1:0-6380 GCA_045220635.1 Candidatus Alloenteromonas sp.
ACGGCCGAAAAGTGCAACCTTCGCGCGGTTTTAAGCGCACGCGCTTTGCTTAAAAACGCATTGACTTAAAAGAGATAGTTATCTCCCCCGAAGAAAAAGGCGCCCCACCGCCAAAGCGCCAAAATGTCGCATCAAGATGAAGTGACCAGTAGGTCCTAGTTTTTCTTGTCGCCCTTTAGGATTTCGTGAGGATGGGCTTTGAGGAGTTTATCCGCCCGAACGTAGGAGATGACGCCAAAGACCGAGGCGCCTAAAACCAAGACGTGGATGATCAAGCTGACCGAGAACGTCGTCGCGCTTAAGGACGAGAATAACGTGATTAAGTAGACCGTGTCCGCCAAATGGAGCCCTGCCGCGATCAAGAAGCACCATAGCTTCCCCTTCGCGGCGAATAACCCCAAGGCGATGAATAAGCCAAGGAGGCCAAGGGAGATGAGTAGGCACCACAAGGCCCCGTTACTTGGGAAAAGTGGGAATAATCCTAGGATTAAGCCTTGGGCGAAGGTCAGGTTATAGTTCGTGGCGAAGAGTTTCACGAAACAAGAAAATGCCGACATCAAAGCCGGCAAAATCAGAATCAGGGAAACCTTTTGGTAGGTGCCGAGGAAGCGGTCAAACCGCACCTGGAATTCGTTTCTAGACAATGCGCATTACCTTCACTTGCACGTCGAAGGGGACCATGTCGCACATCAAAGTGACCGCCGTGGCGACGGTTTCTTGGATCTTCTCGCAGGCCTTGGGGACATTCTCGACGCCGCGGGAAAGGGTGATGTCCATGTGGATGGCGGCGCGGCCGTTTTTGCCGATGATGACTTTGACGCCATCGGGAATCGAGTAGCCAGCGCGGCGGGGATGGCGGCCGAAAATGCTCGCTCCGCCCACTTCCTTCAAAGCGCCTGAGGCGATGGCGGCGATGGCGGTGCGGCTAATGCCGATGGTGCCAAGGCCGGAATAGTTGTTGATGGTCATGTAGTCTTTCATGGACGTTAGGCCTCCACAATCGACTTAATTTTCGCACAAACGGCGGCTTCGTCAAAGCCTAACGCGTGAATGACGTCCGCGGCCTTGGCGGAAAGTCCAAAGGAATCGATGCCAAGGTTGTATTTGGCGTACTTCGCCCAGCCAAACGTCGACATCATTTCGAGGGAGATGCGCTTTTCATACGGGGCGCAGAGGACGGAGTCGCGATACTCTTGGCTTTGCTCTTCAAAGCGAGACCAGGATGGCAACGAAACCACGGAGACGAAGGGTTTCTTGGCTTCCTCATTGAGGAATTTGGCGATGTTGATGGCTAAGGAGACTTCCGAGCCGGTCGCCACGAGCAGCCACTGCGGCTTCTTCGGGCCATAAAGGAGGTAACCGCCCTTCTTCGCGCCTTCGATGGAGGATTCTTCCAAGGTCGGCACGCCTTGACGGGTCAAAATTAACGCGGTCGGACCCTCTTTCTTCTCTTTGATGATCTCGTAGGAGGCCACTACTTCCTTGGCGTCGCAAGGACGGATCGTCTCGAACCCAGGGATGCTGCGAAGCGTGACGACTTGCTCGACGGGTTGATGGGTCGGGCCATCTTCGCCGACGGCGATGGAGTCATGGCTGAATAGATAGAACGTGGGGAGTTTCTGTAACGCCGCCATACGGAGGGCGGGTTTAAGGTAATCGGAGAACACCAAGAAGGAACCGCCATAAGTGAGGAAGCCACCATGGAGGGCGATGCCATTCATGACCGAGGCCATCGCGAATTCGCGGATCCCCCAGTGGACATCGCGGCCTTCCGGAGTATCGAAGGTGAACATCGTGCCGTTTTTCAAAACGGTCTGGACGGAACTGGCTACGTCGGCAGCACCGCCTAGGGTAAAGGGAAGGGCGTCATGCAAAGCATTTAGACATTCGCCCGAAACGTTGCGGGTGGCCACCACTTTGCCGACTTCCGGTTCAGGGAACTTGACCTCATAGGAAGAGTAATCGCGAGTAAAGCCGTGGTTAAAGCGAGCGCATTCCTCTGGGAAGGCTTTTTCAAAGGCTTCCTTGGCGAGGCGATATTCGGCTTCGGCTTTTTCGCCACGATCGCCGATGGATTCCTTAAAGGAAGCGTAGACTTCCTGCGGAACGGTGAAGGGCGGGTAGTCGTAGCCATAGACTTCTTTGGCGTGGGCGCCGTCTTCTTCGCCTAAAGGCGCGCCATGGGTCTTGTGGGAGCCTTGCTTGGCAGAGCCATAGCCGATGGTCGAGGTGAGGATGATCAAGGTCGGGTCTTTCGACTTCTTGGCCTTGGCGATGGCTTTGGAGATGGCTCGGACGTCATTGGAATCCCCTACTTTCAGGACGTTCCATTCGCAAGCGAGGAAGCGAAGCTCGATGTTTTCGCTAAGCGAATCGTTCGTCGGTCCGTCGAGGGTCGCGCCGTTCGCGTCATAGATGAGGATGAGCTTGCCGAGATGATGATGCCCCGCCAAGGAGATGGCTTCTTGGGCGATGCCTTCTTGAAGGCAACCATCGCCACAAAGGCAATACGTATAATGCCCATAGGCCGGGAAATTGGGATATTGGGCCCGCAAGGCACGTTCGGCAAAGGCCATGCCCACGGCTTGAGCGACGCCTTGTCCTAAAGGACCAGAGGTCGCGTCGACCCCTGCGGTGCATCCGCGTTCGGGGTGGCCAGGGGTGCGGCTACCGAGCTGACGGAAATTCTGGAGGTCTTCCATGGAAAGGTCATACCCGCAGACGTGCAACGTTGCATAAAGCAACGCGGAGACGTGGCCGGCGCTTAAGACGAAGCGATCGCGGCTAGACCATTCGGGGTTCTTGGGGTTGGAAATCAGATGGTCATGGAACAAGGCATACATCGCAGGCGCGACGTCCAAGGCCATGCCAGGGTGACCCGATTTGGCCTTGTTGGTCATGTCGATGACGAGGCTACGTAACGCGGCTACGCCAAGTTCGTCGAGGGATAGATCTTTCTTTGCCATGGGTTATCCTCCTGAAATAGTTAGTAGTTTTTTAGTGGTTTTTTGGTTTTCTCTATATTCTATATAGGTTTTACTCTGCGTCACCTTCCCCTGCTTCATCTGCAAGGGCGAGTCCGAGCAAGTCGAGCTGATCTTGGGTGACGTTACGTGGCGCTTTGGAGGTCGGATCAACGGCTTGCAGGTTCTTCGGGAAGGCGATGACGTCGCGGATGTTTTCGGTGCCGGCGAGGATCATGGTGAGACGGTCTAGGCCAAAGGCGATGCCGCCATGCGGGGGCGCGCCATAATTGAACGCATCGATGAACCAGCCGAACTTCTTGGCGACGTCTTCGTCGCTTAAGCCGAGGATCTTAAAGATCTTCCACTGCGTGTCGTGGTCGTAGATACGGAGGGTTCCGCCACCCGCTTCATAGCCATTGATGACGATGTCATAGGCGTAGGCAAGGGTTTCTTCGGGGTGACTGTCGAGCTTGCAGAGGTCCTCATCGCGAGGGCGCGTGAAGGGATGGTGCTCGGCGACGTAACGGTCCTCCCCTTCCACCGGAGTGAACATCGGGAAGTCGACGACCCAAAGGAGGTCATAGGTGCCAGGCTTCACTAAGCCAAGCTTCTTGGCCTCGTAGATGCGTATGGCGCCTAAGCCGGTGTCGATTTTGGCGCGGGATTCGTGGTTGGCAAAGAGCACCAAATCATCTTCCTTAAGTGCTAATTCTTCGATGAGCTGGGCTTTTTGTTCGTCGCTTAGGAACTTGATGAAAGAGCCTTCTAAAGCGCCATTAAGGAACTTAAGCGCGATGACGCGAAGCGAGAACTTACGCGCTTCTAAGCCAATCTCGTCCAGGACTTTACGGCTGGTGGAGGCGGCGCTTCCGGGCACGACGATGGCTTTGACGTAATCTTTCTCGCCAAAGCCTTCGAAGGAGCTTTGGTGCATGATCGCGGAGATGTCATGGAGCTCGAGGCCATAACGGGTATCGGGCTTATCCGAGCCATAGGTGTCCATCGCGGTCCAATACGGCATGCGGCGAAGCGGAGTCTCGATCTCAACCCCTGCCGCTTCCTTAAAGGCTTTCTTCAAGAAGCCTTCCATGAGGGTAAGGATCTCGTCCATGTCCATGAAGGAGGTCTCTAAGTCGATCTGGGTGAATTCAGGCTGACGGTCGGCGCGAAGGTCCTCGTCGCGGAAGCAACGGGCGATTTGGTAGTAACGTTCGACGCCACCGATCATGAGTAACTGTTTCCATAGCTGCGGCGACTGCGGCAAGGCATAGAAGCAACCACGATGCAAACGCGACGGCACGAGGTATTCGGTCGCCCCTTCGGGAGAAGAAAGGTTCAGCATCGGCGTCTCGACTTCGAGGAAGCCATGCTCCTGGAAATAGCTATGGGCCGCGGAAACGATTTTGCTGCGGACCCTTAAGTTATTTTGGATAATGGGGCGACGGAGGTCGAGGTAACGGTATTGCAAACGGGTTTCTTCGAGGGCGTCGGTCTTATCGGCGATGATAAACGGCGTGGTGATGGCCTTGTTGATGACGTTAAGTTCCTTGATGAGGACTTCCACTTCGCCGGTGGGAAGATTGGGATTGGGAACGTCCTTGGCTTGGACGAGGCCTTTGACCTGCACGACGTATTCGTTACGGACGTCTGGCAAGGAATCCGGGTCATTGGAGACGCATTGGATGATGCCCGTGGTGTCTCTAAGGTCCAAGAAAAGCAAAGCGCCTAAAACGCGGCGCTTGGCCACCCAACCCACCAGGGTCACTTCTTTGCCTACGTCAGCTAAACGCAGGGTTCCGTTTACATGATTGCGATACATATGATGTCGACTCTCCTATAGATGTTTTATTCGAGATCCTCGAAATGCGCTTCGAGGTATTCGGGAAGTTTGGTTAAGGGCACTTCTTCTTGTGCCTGCTGCGTCAAGTCTTTGACTTGGACGGATTGTCGGGCGAGTTCTTCTTCGCCGAAGATGATCGCGAACTTCGCGCCGCGACGTTCGGCTTTCTTGAACAAAGCGCCCATCTTGCCCCCGTTAAAAGGCATGTCGACGCGATATCCTAGGCCTCGCACCGCATCGGCGATGATCAAGCCTTTCTCCGTCGCGCCTTCCCCTAGGGGCATCAAGTAGATGTCTAGACTCTTGCCTAGGTCATTGGCGAGGCCTAATTCCTTCATTAAGGCGTAGACGCGTTCCACGCCTAAGCCAAAGCCCACGCCGACATCCATCTCGGCAGGACCGCCGAAGGACTCGAGGATGCCTGCGTAATGGCCACCGCCGATGATCGCGCCATAATCATGGCCTTCCGGCGACAAGCAATGGACTTCGAAGACCACGCCATCGTAGTAATCTAAGCCACGCACCAAGGCGCCATCTTCTTCATACGGGATTTCCATTTGGTCTAAAAGCGCAAGCACCTGCTTATATCGAGCAGCGGATTCCGCACTTAGATAATCCTGCATCTTTGGGGCACCCAACGTGATTTCATGGTCACCCGGTACCTTGCAGTCAAGGATGCGCATGGGGTTGAGACGCAGACGCTCATGGCAATCCGCGCACATATCGTCGATGCGCGCGCCAAAGTACTCGCGTAACGCCGCTTTATAGGCATCGCGACTGGCTTTGTCGCCGATCGTGTTGACTTTGAGCTTGACCGATTCGAAGCCAAGCGATTGCAGGATTCTCGCGGCCAAAGCGATCGTTTCGGCATCCAAAACGGCCGAATCAACGCCAACGCATTCCACGCCCATCTGACGGAATTCGCGATACCGTCCAAGCTGCGGACGTTCGTAACGATACGCCGTGCCGGAATAGTAATACTTAAGCGGCAAATCCGGGGTGGCATAGAGCTTATTGGTGATGATGCTGCGCATGACGCCAGCCGTGCCTTCGGGGCGAAGGGTAACGGAACGTTCGCCTTTGTCGAGGAAGGTATACATTTCCTTACGGACGACGTCGCTGCTTTCGCCCGCGGAGCGATCGAAGACTTCGGTGTGCTCCAAGACGGGGGTAACGATGTGGCGATAGCCAAAACGTTCGGCGACATCGGCGAAAATGGATTCGATATAGGCAAAGGCATCGGCTTCGTCGCCGATGATGTCATGGGTGCCTTTGACGGGGTTAATGAGGGGCATGGGAATTCCTCCTTACGCGGGCATGGATACATTATAGGCGCGTAGGCGGAAGGAAGCCATTACAATTAATGGCTTTGACGGGTCACGTCGTAGATGCCTTTGACGCCAAGCAGATCGCTAAAGCAATCCTGCAGCACTTTGGCATCGGGAACGGCCACGGTCATCTCGACCAAAACGTTCGCGGTTTCGGTGAGCAACTTGGCGTGAAGATCGCGCACGGCGACCGAGCGCGCGGCGAAAGTCGTCAAGATATCGGACACCAGGTTGACGCGATCATTG
>JBGUWA010000140.1:0-1899 GCA_045220635.1 Candidatus Alloenteromonas sp.
ATGTGCCGCCTTGTCCGCGGCCAGGTCCTGAACCTCCGCAAGCAGGAATACGTCATGGCCGCCAAAGCCAATGGCGCCTCCACCGGCCGCATCATCGCCAAGCACCTCATCCCGAACTCCATGTCGGTCATCATCATCTCGGCCGCCTTGCAGATCCCCAGCGCCATCTTCACCGAGTCCTTCCTCTCTTACCTCGGCCTAGGCGTCAAATACCCCACGCCGTCGTTAGGCTCTTTGGCTAGCGATGCCCAATCCTTCATCACCATCGCGGGCTCGCCGAAGCTTTACATGTTCCTCATCCCCGCCATCACCATCTGCCTTATCGTCCTTTCGCTCAACTTGTTGGGCGACGGCTTGCGCGATGCGTTTGACCCCAAATTACAGAAGTAGGTGACCTTATGCCCAAGACGTACAAACTCTTACAAGTGGAAAACCTCAACACCTCCTTCCGCATCGACGCGGGTAGGGTCCTCGCCGTCAATGGCGTGTCCTTTACCTTGGAACCGGGCGAAGTCCTTGGCATCGTCGGCGAATCGGGTTCGGGCAAATCCGTCACCGCCTACTCCATCATGGGGATCTTGGACAAAAACGGCAAAGTCGACTCCGGCAAGATCATCTATAACGGCACCGACCTCCTCCGCATCTCCGAAAGCGAATACCGCAACATCCGCGGCAACCGCATCTCCATCATCTTCCAAGACGCGATGACCTCGCTTAATCCCACCTGGACCATCGGCAACCAGCTACGCGAAGCCATCCTCATCCACGCGAAGAACCCGGTCGAGCAAGCCCTCTATGACCTAGAGAACGCGATCAAATCCGATGAGCAGCGCATCATCTCGCTCAATAAGGGCATCAGTAACCACCCCGAACGCGAATACCTCAAGACCGACCTCGCCTTCGTCGAGAACAAACTCGAAGAGGACAAAAAGGCTTACGCCGAGGCCAAAGTCAAGGCGCGTTCCGACTACAAGGCCCTCAAGAAAAAGAAGCATCAGGAATTCCGCGACAAGCGCCCGCAACTCAACATGGGCATCAGCGCGGCGCGCCACGCCTATATCCGCGACTTCTTCAAGCTCGCGTCCCTTCCTCCCGAAGAAGAGGCTTTGGCCCAGAAAGAAGCCCACATCCTCTCGATGGACATCAAAGCCAAAGAAGAGGCCCTCGCCAAACAAAACGAAGCCTATGCCAAGGCCAACGAAGCGTTACAAGCCGCTTCCGCCGAAGACAAGGAAAGCCTCTCTTTGGCGTGTCGTTCCGAGAAGCGCGTCCTCAAAAACGCGGAACTCGACCTGAAGAAGGCGCAGAAAAAACTCCGCAAATACGTCGCCAAATACCGTCGCGACATCCGTTTGGCCCCGCGTCGGGAACGTTGGCAAAACTATCGAAAAGCCCGCAAAACCAAGTCGGATTTCTATTGGGACTGCGTTTCCGCCTATCGCGAGAACCGCCATTCCGCCCACAAAAAAGCCTTGCAAATGCTCGTCGAAGTCGGCATCACCGAACCCGAGAAGCGCATGAAGCAATACCCCTTCGAGCTTAGCGGCGGCATGCTCCAACGCTGCATGATCGCCATGGCCCTGGTGGAACGTCCGGACATCTTGATCGCCGACGAACCCACGACCGCCCTAGACGTCACCATCCAAGCCCAGATCCTCGACTTGCTCAAGAAGCTTCAAGCCGAGTATGGCATGGCCATCATCATCATTACCCACGACCTCGGCGTCGTCGCCCAGATCTGCGATAAGGTCGACATCATGTATGCCGGCCGCATCGTCGAACGCGGCACCGTCGACGAAGTCTTCTATAACCCGCAGCACGAGTACACGAAAGGTTTGCTCAAATCGATGCCGAAGCTCGACCAAAAAGGCAAGCTCGAGCCGATTCAAGGCAACCCCG
>JBGUWA010000141.1:0-6244 GCA_045220635.1 Candidatus Alloenteromonas sp.
GTGCTATATTTGCCGATCAGGCGGAACAAGATGCGCTTGATTCCCGTCGGGGTATAAAGAAGCTTCTCCGCCCCAACGAAATCCTCATAGCTTTGATAGAAGGCGTCTTCCTCTAGATGGGCGGGCGAAGCGTAAGCCCACATCTTGGAGATGGCTTGGACTTGTTCCACAGGGGAAAGGATGCATTTGTCCATGCGGCAATAGGTGCCTTTTCGCTTGGCGAAGGTCTTGTCCAAAATCGCCTCGAAGAAGCCATGGGACCAACTCCAATAGCCGATGAGGCGGCCGTTTTCGTCAAATCCTGAGCGATAGAAGATATAGGCGTGGCAAATGCGGTCGACGGAATAATGCATCAAGATGCCATCGATGTAGGCATAAAGCATGTCTTTGTCTGGAGACTGGTTCGCGTACTCCATCATCTTGAGATAGACGGTTTCGATGGGCAAGGCATGCATCGTATGCCCCCACTGCCGCACCTTCTCGACGTCTTGACGCTTTTTCCCTGGCACCGTGCCATAGGCCATGAAGGTGTCTGGGCCTTGGCTACCGAGGTTCACGACGGCGCGAAAAGGCTCATCCTCTTTGGGGATGGCCTCTAACGCGAACGTGTAATGGGTGAGAATCGCAGGCATGATCAATCATCCTGGTCAAACGCGGACAAGCCTTTCTTGATGCCAGCCGAACCGACTTTGACGTTCTTCAGCAAGATGGCGATGATCAAGGAAACGACGACGCAGACGAGGGCGTAGATCGGAAGGAACTGCCAACCAAACGCCGGGATGAGCATCAACGCGCCCAAAGCGACCGGGGTGATGGTTTGGGCCGCCATGGAGGAAGCGTAGTAGTAACCGGTGAAACGACCGATCTTGGAGTTGGGGCAAAGCTCGACGACCATCGGGAAGGAGTTGACGTGGACGAGCGACATGCCAAAGCCCTTGACGAACCAGATGATGTAAATCCAGAACGGGAAGGAACCCGCACCCGCGATATTCGTAGTGAAGGTCAAGACGGCCCATAAGCCATAGGCGAGGAAGGTTAATCCCAAACCGCCGACGACGGTCCACTTACGGCCGATTTTGCCGGCGATGATGCCGCCGATGGCAAAGCCAATGACGGAGCCGACGCCGCCGACGATGGTGTTGATCATCGAGGAGCCGGAGCTCGTTTTAAGGTAGTAGATGGCGTAGTTGGTCATGAAGGTGGCGATGCCGTTATCCGCCATGAACCAGAAGAATTCGGCCGCGAGGATGAAGATAAGCATGCGCAAGTTGGCTTTGCTCATCGGAGCTTCTTCTTTGACTTCGTCGACCGTTTCGGCCATTTCTTCGCCGCGACGCATGTCTTCAGCGACTTCCTGGGCGATCTTGTTCTCGCGAATCTTGATGAAGAGGAAGACGGCGGAGACGACCATCAAAACCGAACCGACGAGGAACGGGATTTCGATGCACCAGATGTTTCCGGTCCAAACGGGGTCAATGATCGGATTGCCCGCGGCATCGACTTGAGAACCTAAATATTTGGAAAGGGCAAACGGGATGCCGATGACGGTCGCCGCGGCACCGCCGAGGTAACCCATGATGTTGATGATGCCATTGGCTTTGGAGCGAAGTGGCTTCGGGGTCATATCCGGCATCAAGGCGACGGCGGGGTTACGATACATCATGGCAAAGATGACGACGATGGCCATCAAGGCGATGGTGCCAGCGAGATTACCTGCGTGGAATAAGACGGGGATGAAGGGGAAGGCGATCGCGCAAACGAGGGTGCCAACCAAAATATAAGGCATGCGTTTGCCTAGCGGCGTCTTCGTCTTATCGGAAAGGCGTCCGAAAATCGGTAACAAGATCAAGGCGGCCAAATTATCGATGGCCATCATGATGCCAACCAAGTACTGGACGTGGCGCGTGGCGGCATCGGCCGCCTCGGGAGTCAATTCTTGGATGTTCGGGTAGAACGTGTTGCGGAATAGCTCGGTCAAAAACGTTGGGCACCAAGAGTCATAGACTTGCCAGAGCAACAAAATGCCGAAGAACGCAAAACCGATAATGAACGTACGCTTGTAGTTCAACTTAAGGCCGCCAGAAGAAGCAGCCGTATCTTTTTTGGCCATAAATGTACCTCTTTTTCCTAAGCATAATGCTTCCGCACGCCCATTGCTAGAGGAGGATTTATCCGGTTTTTATGGGGTTTAAAAGAAAAAATCCCCGGTTTTTGCGGAGATTTTTACACAATCCATTCCTTTAAGGTCTTCTTTGGACGAACGTAGGTATGACCGGCGAGGAGGTAATTGTCTTGGGCGGCGGTCATCGCTTCTTCGGCGATTACCCTCTTCGCGGTGCAACGCGAATCGACATGACGCATCTTGAAGCACAGCGGCGTGACGAGGTCTTCGCCAGGCTTGGAGTAGTACACGCACATATAAATGGAGAAGATCATGATCGAAATCATGAACGGAACGAACCCGGAGAACTGCTCCTTCGGAACGAGGAAGCCAAGGCTCGATAACCCCGCCAAGCTGCCAACCACAAGCAAATGAGGCAAATAAGCATGCAAGAAGAGTTTCTCGCGGAACTCGAAGAAGGATTTGACATGGCAAAGGAAGCAGACCAAGGCAATGAAACCGATGATGCCCATGCAAACATAGGACACGATGGGATTGCCCACCACGAAGAATAAGCCAATCATCGTCGCAAGCAACATGCCAAACAAACTCAGGAAGCCGAAGATCTTTCGGTCGAAGCGGTTCGTGTGATATCCGATGCAATACATGGCAAACGGCGCGAGAAGCAACGTCTCGGAAATCAGGAAATAGAACGGCCATTGATTGAGTCCAGGGAACGCTCCCGCGCGGAAGAAATGCGGGAAGGCGCCGAGGAATATCGCGGCGATGGGACCAAGAATCATGAAGGTGACTTTCGCCATGCGAAGCGGTGAATACTCGTAGACGTAACGGACTTTCTTGAGGTCGGCTTTCGCGGCCTGCTCGTATTGCGCCACCTCGGGATGTTTGCTCTTGAAGTGGATGATCTCCACGGGCAATTGGATGAGCACGAAGAACGTGAAGTCGTTGCCGTTGCAGCAGAGGAAGCTGTTGGTCTCAATCATCGCGCGGATGAACAAACCGACGCAGCAAATCAACGAAACTGTGGCGACGCGGGATTTGTCTTTGAGGTGAAGGACGCAAAGATAAACATGGCGAATGATCACGAAGAACAAGATGGCAAGGCGAACAAGGCCACCGTTATAAAGAGTCTGGAATACGCCGTTATGGGCCCACCAAAGCTCCCCTGCCCGTTCTGGACGCATCATGAGGTTGAGATAGAAATACGACTGCGTATCGCCCACGCCGAAGATGAGTCTGATGGGTGTGTTGAGCTCATGAAAAATCTCGTTCCAAATCGGGAAGCGGCCATTGCCTTCGGTGGTATGGGCTTGGACGTTCTTAAGCATGTTACCCATACGGGTAAGGATGAAGTCTTCGCCACCACAGCCGGTGAACATGAAGATTAAGATGACTCCCATCGCGACGAAGAAGATGAAAAGCCATAAGCAAGCGGCGCCCGTGTGGTATTTCAGCGTCACGCCAAAGCGATAGAAAACGAAGATGAAGATCATCGCCCAGGTGGCGAAGATGCCTGAACCCGAGCTGATGAAGAGCTCGACGATGCCTAGGGCGAACAAAACGATGTACCACCACCAATGGCTGCGGCGATTATGAAGCAAGATGACGCTCATGACGCCGAAAATCGGGAAGATGGCGAACTGGTTTGAATTGTTGGTGAACGAGCAGATCTCATCCACGCGCCACTCGGCCTTGGGGATGAAGGCGGTGATCCATAAGTGACCTTCCATCGCGAACGAGTAGATCAAGGCGGCCAAGTTCAGGATGAAGATGAGATAGGGAAGGATATGAAGGATGCGGACGTTATGGAATACCTTCGGGGCGATCGCGAAAAGAATGTAGAAATAGACGCACGACACGCCAAACATCAACATGTATTGGATACGGTCCACGATGGTGAATTCATAGATGCCATAAATGCCTAGATCCACCACGCTCTCCAAAGAGAACAGACCCACGCAATTACATATAAATAAGGTTAAGAAAAGAAGCAGCCATCCCCAACGGATGCCGATCTTGAAATTGCGATGGACGATGAACAAGAACGAGGCGATGGCGAAAAGCACCATTCCAAAGGAGCAATAGAATTCGGAGTTGTTCATGAACACCGAAGGCTCTTTTTTAAAGACGACGATATGCTCCGCGAAAAAAGCGCCAGCGACCAAAAGCAATAAAAACGAGCAAAACAAGTAGACATAAGAAACGCCGTTTTGCTTGCCGGGGATTCTGCGGAAGGAAAAGTCGGACCTCATCGGAAAAATCTTAGCCTCATTTTCTTACGCGGGAAAGATGTTCTTGCGCAAATGCGTGCGTCAAAACGGAGTCATGCCCAAGAAATCTTCACGTTCTTCTCAAATCTTTGGATAATTTTTAAGTAAGTCGACTACCATGACCTCAAAGGAGGTGGAACCATGCGCATTCTTTTAGCAGAAGACGAACGAGATTTGTCCTCGGTCATCAAGAAAGTCCTCGAAATGTCGAAATACGAAGTGACGCAAGCATTCGATGGCGTGCAAACGCTAGAGAAAATGCACACCTCCCATTTTGATTGCCTCATCCTCGACGTCATGATGCCGCGCATGAACGGCTTCCAAGTTCTGCGGATGCTCCGCGAAGAAGGCGATCGCACCCCCATTTTGATGCTTACCGCCCGTGCCGAAATCGACGACAAAGTCCTCGGTTTGGATTCAGGCGCGGACGACTACTTAACCAAACCCTTCCAAGTGAAGGAACTTCTTGCCCGCATCCGCGTCTTGCTTCGCAGACAAGCGGACGTGCCACAAACCCTTACCATAGGTAACGTCACCCTTTCCGAAGAAACCTATGAGCTTAAAGCAAAGAAATCGGTTCGTCTAACCCGCACCGAATTCCAGCTCATGCAATATCTCATTCAAAACAAAGACCGCCTCGTCTCCACCGAGCGCATCATGGATGCCGTCTGGGATTATGATTCGGAAGCGGAAATCAACGTCGTGTGGGCTTATATCTCCGCCTTAAGGAAAAAGCTTTCCGAAATCGAAGCGGACATCACCATCAACGCCGTTCGTGGGGTCGGTTACCAGTTAGGAGCAAAGAAATGATTCAACGATTCCGTCGCAAATTCATTGCCGTAGCCACCGTCGCGATCTTTCTTTTGCTCGCCGCGATTTTAGGCACCATCAACATCGTCAATTTCACCGTCCTGGCTGGCAACGCCGACCAAGTCACCAGTTTGCTCGCCGCAGAAGGTGGCCAATTTAACGAGCCTGGCCCATTTGGCCCGATTCCCGGAGAAGGACAACCAGGTTCCGTTCCCCAGGAAGGCGGCCAACCCTTTGATCCAATTTCCCCGGAAACCCGCATGTCGACGCGATATTTTACCGTCAAGGTCGATGCCGCGGGCACCGCGACCATGGTCAAAATGAGTTTCACCGAACGCACCGTCACCCCCGAAGAAGCTTTGGCTTGGGGTGCCAGTTTGGCCAAACCAGGTAGCTTTGGTTGGACGAGAACCTACTATCGTTACCGCGCCTATAACTACGACAACCACGTCTATGTCAGCGTCATCGACTATAGTCGCGAACTCTCCCCGAGTTACCGCGTCTTGTGGGCCTCGATCATCGGTTCGCTTGTCGGCGTGTTCATCTCCTTCTTGATTTTGATCCCCGTGTCGAAGGTTTTGGTTAAGCCCTTGGAGACCTCCGTCAAGAAGCAGCAACGTTTCATCTCGGATGCCTCGCATGAGCTTAAGACCCCGTTGACCATCATTTCGGCGAACAATGAGCTCATCGAACTCGAACATGGTCCTTCTGAATCCACCGACGCGATCGACAAGCAGGTCTCCCGTCTGACCGTAATGGTTCGCAATCTCAATACCCTTGCCCGCCTCGACGAAGGCGAAAAACAAGTCTATGGCGAAGTCGATTTATCCGCCTTAGCCAATGAGGTCATTTCTCCATTTGAGGCCACTTTTGCGGGGAAAAACATCAAATTTACCACGGAAATCCCTGATGGAATGACCCTAAAAGGCGACCAGGAAGAACTACGCAAACTTCTCTCAATCTTGATGGATAACGCGCAGAAATATGCCTTATCCTCCGTCGAGTTCCACCTCTACCGCACAGGAGAACGGACCGCCATCAA
>JBGUWA010000142.1:0-38430 GCA_045220635.1 Candidatus Alloenteromonas sp.
GAAAACTTTCGCGACCTCGCGGAATACCCTGGCCGTTATGGCAAATTAAGCAAAGGCGTCATCTATCGCTCGGGAGATATTTCCAAAGCCAACGAGCATGATTTGAACTTGCTCCGTGAGCTTGGCATAAAAACGGTCATTGATTTACGAAGCCCCGATTCATGGAAGGACAGGCCATCACCGTTTGAAAACGACCCAAACGTTGAGCTCGTTCAAATTAACGTCGGTCAAGGCAACACCTTTCCTAAGACGGAAGCGGAAATGCCCGAGATGTATTTGACTTACGTAAGCAACCCGGCCTTAAGCCGTCGCTTCTTCAAAACCATCATCGCCTGCCAGAAGCCCGTTTTGATTCACTGCGAAGCGGGGAAAGATCGCACCGGTGTTATGTCGCTTTTGCTCCAAATGGCCAACGGTGTCACCAAAAAGAACTTGGCCTATGACTATAATCTTTCTTACGATGGCCGCTTAAGTAGACATGAAGCGCTGATCCAGAGCATATTCCCGGATCTACCGTATTTCTGTTATCACGTCGATCCGACCACCATCAAAAAGTTCATCGACCTCTTCCTTTACCGCTATGGCATCATCGAAAACTACATGGAAGCGATGGGCCTTAACGACTCGGAAATCGATACGATCCGCAACATTTTTGGCAAACAAGAACGTTCCGCGGGAGCGGTGGTCTTCCATGAAAACAAAGTCCTCGTCGAACACATGCGCCTTGGCCATTATTCGATGCCCAAAGGACATGTCGAGAAGTTCGACAAAGACCTTGAAGGGACCGCGATAAGGGAAATCAAAGAGGAAACTGGGCTCGACGCGACCTTACTTCCGGGCTTTCAAAAAGACACCGTTTATTCGGCGAAAGAAGGAAAGGTCAAACGGGTGACCTGGTATATTGCCACCGTGGAAAACGAAAACACCACCCCGCAAGAAGAGGAAATCCAAGACTGCTATTTCCTTAGCCCAGCAGATGCGATGCGCGTGCTTAGCTATGAATCCGACCGAGAAATATTGAAGCTTGCTTGTGACGTTTATTTCGCGGATTTGCTCTCGTAAACGCTTTGAACGATATATTCGGCGTAGGCTTTGGCAACGTTTTTGCCCGTGACTTTTTCCGCGCCGCGGAAGAAAGCGTTGGAATTGACCTCACAAAGGATGGGTTTCTCAGGATCACCCGAATCCAACAAATCCACGCCGCAATAATCTAGCCCGAGGATTCTCGCGGCTTTTTCGGCGATATCGATCTGGGCTTTGCTCATTTCATGCGCTTCGCCTGTGCCCCCTTGGGCGATGTTGCTACGGAAGTCGCCGTTAAGCGAGCGGCGGCGGTATCCGCAATAGAAGCGCCCACCGATAACGATAATGCGGTCGTCGAATCCTTTGGAGGTGGCGATGAACTGTTGGTAAATACGGGCCTGGTTTTGTAACTTCGACTCCATTTCCAAAAGCTGTGCTTCGTTTTCGACCAAATAAACGCTTTGGCCTTGTGAGCCATAGTTGGCCTTGGCCACCATGGGGAAGGGAATCGCCTTCATGAGGTTATTGATGAAGGTTCTATCGTGGCTTGGCACATAGCAAAGGGGGCCTGAAACCGTTGCAGGCATCGCGATGCCTTGATCGGCTAGCGCGAGGTGGGTGAGCATTTTGTCGTCGCAAGCTTCGATTGCCGCGGCGGAGTTGAAAAGACGCAGTCCACATTTTTCAAGCAACGAAGCAAGGTAACGGTCTTTGTCCAAATAAAGAACGAAGTCGTAGGGCAGGGGTTCGTGCTGAATCGAACCATCGCCGGCGACATGAGCGAAAATCTCCGCGGCGGTCTTGCTTTCGCTTTCGATTTCAAGCAAGGAAAACTCTTCGCTCATACGGTCGCGAAAATACGCGAGCGAAGGATTCAAAACGTAGGCGTTGGTTAAGATGAGGCAGCGGTAAGTTTTCTGCATGCGACAATTTTATGTCGATAGCGGAGTCCAAACAATAAACCAAGAAACCACATTCAGAATTGAAAAGCTTTTTTTGCTCATTAAAATTAAATGAAATCAAGGAGTATTAACCATGGCTGATGCAAAAAAGGTTTACCACGTTTCCAAACGTGCCGAAGATGGCAAATGGGTCATCAAATTCGCGGGCGGCGAGAAAGTGATTAAGACTTTCGCGACCAAAGACGAAGCCCTTGCCTATGCGGACAAACTCGCGGAAAACCAAGAGGGAACCGTCCAATTCCACGCCTCCAAAGGAAAGAACAAAGGCAAAATCCAAAAACGCTAAAACAACCATAGAAGAGAGGGGCCAAACGCTCCTCTCTTCTTTATCTTTTTTGAAAAATCCGTAAGTTTTGCGGAGATTTCACGTATTTCGCATCGATAATCAATGCGTTTTTATGCGCAGAGGCATAAAATACTAATATGTTCATCACAACCAAATCCCAAGAAGATTTCCTCGAAGCGCTCCTGATGCTTGAACAAAAGGGCGAACCTTTGGAGACCACGCGCGTCGCCAAACTCCTTGGCGTTTCCAAGCCGGCGATTCACCAAATGGGTCATGAACTCATCGATCGCGGCTGGATCACCCGCAAGGACTACGGGGATATGAAACTCACCGACGAAGGCCGTGCCATCGCGGAAAAGGTTTTGGAACGCCATCACATCATCAAGCAGTTCCTATTGGATCTTGGCGTAAGCGAAGAAACCGCGGAACACGATTGCTGCTTGATCGAGCACGACCTTTCCGAGGAAACGTTCGAAGCCATTAAAAAGAAAACGCTAGGCTAACCCAGCGTTCTCGATGATGCCCGCTGATGCGGGTTTTATTTTTGGGTTTCTTTAAGAGGATCGATGATGGCGAAGCGAATGCGCTCATGGAGAAGGCGTGATTCTGTGTCGCTATTGCGTTCATCCGCCATCAAGAATGCGTTGCCTAAACGGAACGCTTCTTTTTCAAGGCTCTCAAGAGCTTCGTCGCTGATGCCAGAAGCGCGAACCAATTCCAACACGTCATCCCAAAGGGGAGCAAGTCCGACTTCGAGGAGATTCAAAAGTTCTTCTTGCTCTTCTTTCGGCGTATTGAGAACCGTGTCGTAGTCACAACGAATCTCGATTCCTTTGTAGGCGGAGTACTTAATGCCAAAGCCGAGAATATCGAAGCAAAACGCCGACATTGCCCTGAGGTAACCGAGAGAACCTTTCTTGGCTTCCGCTTCCAAAGCGGATTTAAGGAGCTCAAATTCCAGTTTCAAATCAAAGATCGCAAGAAAGCGTTTGGGGGTTAAGCGTTTTTCTTCGACCGCTTTTTCGTCAAAACCCTGGTATAGGGAATCGATAAGCGACGCCAAACGTTTATGGGTCGCATAAGAATCATTAAGAAGTAATTGGTAGTCCATAAGATGCCTCTTTCCATAATGATACTACAGGCGCGCAGGCATGAAAGAGCACAACTTTGAGGAAAAGCGGTAGAAAATCGCCAAAGGAACGGATACTGAAGGAAAATAGATGCCATTTCAATTCCGAAAAAAATGTCGATGAATACTGATTTTGTATTTATTGATGAAGTTAAACACTAGACTATTTTCCTCCAAAGGGGTACTTTTTGCCCTGTCAAATCCTGAAAAGGGGTCATTTTATGAAAAAATACACCAAAGCCGACATCCTAAAGATGGCAAAAGAGGAAAACGTTAGATACGTGCGCCTCCAATTTTCCGATATTCTCGGAACGATCAAAGCGGTCGAAATCTCCGTTTCGCAGCTAGAAAGCGCATTGGACAACAAAATCATGTTCGATGGTTCCTCCGTTGAAGGATATGTCCGCATCAAAGAAGCCGATATGTACCTTTATCCGGACTACAACACCTGGCAGATTCTCTGGTTTGAGGACAATAGCTATGGCACGATCGCCCGTTTGATCTGTGACGTCTATACGCCCTATGGCAAACCGTTCCAAGGCGACCCGCGTTACATCTTAAAGAAACAGATCCGCGCGATGAAGGAAGCGGGCATCGGCAACTTCGACGTTGGCTTTGAACCCGAGTTCTTCCTGTTCAAACTCGATGAAAACGGCAAACCCACGGTCAATCCCGTCGACAAAGGCGGCTACTTCGATCTTTCGCCGATCGATGGCGCCGAGTATGTCCGTCGCGATATCGCCCTTGAACTCGAAAAGCTGGGCTTCGTCATCCAGACCGCCCACCACGAAGTGGCTCCTGGCCAAGAGGAAATCAACTTCCGCTTCGATCATGTCCTTGAAGCCTGCGATAACTTGCAGACCTTCCGTCAGGTCGTCAAATGCATTTCCCGTAAACATGGTTACCACGCGACCTTCATGCCGAAACCCATCGCCGGCATCAACGGTTCGGGCATGCACACCAATTGCTCGATTTCCGACCCCGAGGGCAACAACCTCTTCTATGATGCCAACGACCCAATGAAGCTTTCCGTCCTCTGCCGCAAGTTCATCAGCGGCATCATCAAGCACGCTCGCGGCATGGCTGCCATCACCAATTCCACGGTCAACTCCTATAAGCGTTTGATTCCGGGTTACGAAGCCCCTTGCTATGTGTGCTGGAGCGACGCCAACCGTTCCGCGATGATCCGTATCCCGGCTTCCCGCGGCCAGTCCACCCGTGCCGAACTCCGTCATGTCGACCCGATGGCCAACCCTTATCTCGCCCTCGCCGTCATCATCGCCGCCGGTTTGGATGGCATCAAGAACACGAAGGAAGAGAAGATGGTTCCGCCGGTATACGACAACATCTTCGCCTTGACCCGCGAACAGCGCGAAGCCCAAGGTATCCCCAACCTCCCCGAGAACCTCAAAGACGCTCTAAAGGAAATGAAGGCCGACCCCCTCATCTATCGCGTCCTTGGCGAACATGCCTTTGGCAAGTACTACGCCGCGAAGTCCATCGAATGGGATTCCTTCCGCGCCATCGTCACCGATTGGGAACTCAAAACCTATCTCAATCGATAAACCGATGAAACTACGCCGAGCCACAGAGCTTGGCGTTTTTATTTTCCTTCAATTCTTTCTACATTTTTCGTGTTGAAGAGAAGAAAATATGTGACATGGAAAAGGCAGTGAAGGTTGGCATCATCGGCGCATCGGCGGCAGGTCTGTATACCGCCCTTCTTTTTGCCCAGAAAAACCCCGCGGCCAAAATCACCGTCCTGGAACAAACCGATAAGGTTGGAAAGAAAATCCTTGCGACGGGAAATGGCCATTGCAATTTGATGCACGTTCCCTTCTCGCCATCGGCATTTAATCATCCCGATTTTGTCGCGGGATTGCTGCGTCAACATAGTGAGGAGGACATGCTCAAAGCATTGGAAGCTCTAGGCATCGTCACCATGGCAAAAGGCGAATTGCTTTACCCCCTTTCCTATAGCGCTTCCGCCCACGTTTCCCATCTGATCAACCTCGCCAAGAGCTATGGCATCGATATCCGTTTGGGAGAAAAAGTCACCGGAATCCGTGCCGCGAAAGTCCAAACCACCAAAGAAACGTACCAATTCGATAAATTAGTTTTCGCTTTTGGAGGGAAAAGCCAACCCAATTTGGGATCGGATGGCTCCATGTTCGAAGTCTTGGACATGAAAGGCTACTCCATCCGCAGGATGTCTCCCTCGTTGTGCCCGTTGAAATCACCCGATGTCCCGAAATCCCTATATGGGGTTCGCCATTCCGCGGAGGTCACGTTGAAAAACGGGAAAGAGGTTCTTTACCGCGAACTCGGCGAAGTGTTGTTCCGTAAAGACGGCATCTCCGGCATCTGCGTCATGAACGCCAGCAGCAAGCTTGTCCCTGGCGCAAGCCTCCATTTAGACCTGCTTCCCGAAATCAAACCGAACATCCTATTGCAGATGTTGGAATATGCATTCGAACGTTCTGGACACGAATTTCTCAATGCGTTCTTTGAAAAACCTTTGGCCGAATTCTTACTAAATAAAGCGGGTTTTGCGGCGAAAAACGGAAAATTAGATGAGAATTGCGCGGAAAAACTCGTGCGAATCATCAAGGATTTGACGTTCGAAAACCTCACGCCTTATGGCTTTAATGATTCGCAAGTCACTCGCGGAGGCGTATCTCTTGATGACCTCACGAGTCATTTGCAAAGCCGCCTCATCGATTGCCATTACTTCGTTGGCGAATGCGTTGATATCGATGGCTTGTGTGGCGGCTATAACCTTGGATTTGCGTTGCTCTCGGCGATGACGGTGGTGGATGTCTTATGAAATACGTCGCGAAAAACGTCATCACCAGCATCGATGAAACGCCTACCGCACTCCGTAAAAAGGTTGCCGAAAAACTAGGCGTTTCTCCTTTAGGCTTGCGCATCAACGTAATCCGCCGCGAATGGCGGCGCGGGAAGACTGGCGGATATATGGTCGTGACGGTGGAAGCCGAAACGAACGAATTTATCCATAACACCGCGTTTTTCTCTTCCGATAACGAGGGAGAACCTATTCCCGAAACGACATTAAAACGCCGCCCTGTCGTCATTGGCTTTGGCATCGCTGGCGCCATTGCCGCATATGTTTTGGCTCAGCTGAACCTGAAACCCATCGTCATTGAAGCGGGGGAGAGCCTATCGGTTCGAGAATCCCGTGCTCGAGAAGCCGGCGTGGGCTTTGGCGATGGCGAAGGCGGACGCGCATCTTATACCGGCATGCTCTTTAGCCCAGATAACTTAGATCCTGCGTTACGTAAATTTCTCGCGGCGGAAGGCATCACCTTCGATTCGACCGACGCTCATCAATATCTCCCACCCGCGTTTATCAAGACGATGGTCAAGCGGCTTCATATGGCTATTCTCCGCAAAGGAGGGGAAGTGTTTTTCGAATCGAAATATCTCGGTACGAAGAGCTTTTTGGGCAAGATGTCCGGTATTTATTACGAGAGCAAAGGCGTCCGCAAATTCATCAAAACCGATCGCCTTTTGGTGGCCAACGGCATGCTAGACGACACCTTCTACCTTGGCTTTTCCTTGGAATCCTCCATCAAGAAATACCAGGAATTTATTTATGGCAAACAAACGATTCCCGCGAATTTGCCCGGATATTTCGCCAAGACCTTCCACGCCCCAAAAGGCGGAAATCGCTGTGTCTTGATCACTGGCCTTCCCCGCCCGACGTTATTAGATCTTGGAACGAAACACCAAAGCGTTTCCCATGCGTTTGAATTCACCGCCCGTAACAAAAACGCCGTTTCCTATTTGGGTACCCAAGTTAGCAAAGAAGATGCGTTGCGCATCGCCAAAGAGGCCTACTCCATCGATAAACCCAATTCGATTCCGTGCACGACAGTGGGGGATTTCCTCGCAAGAAAAGACCCTTTGAAGCTTGGAACGACAAAACCCAACGATCTTAGCCGCGTCAACTTGACTTGCGTGAACCGTCTGTTCGGAAGCAACGCTTCGAATTCTTTGGAAATGGCCTTGCCTCAATTTTGCCGCGCTTTCCCGTATTTGTCCCAGCGCGACGCGATTATTCAGGGCATGATTCTGTTCCGGGGCGTTGAAAATCTCGATGCAAAATCCTATGCGAGTCACGGAATTTTCGTTCCCGTCGTTTCCGCCACGGACTCGATGGATTTCGCTTTCGTTTCCTCCGCAAGCTACCGCGCGGCGGCGTCTCTGTGCGCTCAAGGGCGAAAAGCACATTGACTATCTATCTAAGATAGACTTTAATATTGGGGCCGCTTTTTCTAAGCGTTGTCTTTTTAAGGAGAGGTTGATATGAAGTATTCTTCCACCACTCGACTGATTAATACCATCATCTTTGCCATCTTGGCCGTCGGTTTCGGTATCCTCGGCATTTACGTCGGCATCTTCATTGCCCCGTATGTTTGGAACCGTATGAACGACCCGTTTGGCAACGTCCATGATGGCATTGGCTGGGGCCTTGCCGCGATGCTTGGCGCCTTCGGCTTAGCGGGCATGCTCGTCAGCTTGTTCGGATTGTTCAATTCGATTCGTTCCCTTCTCAAAGGAAACGACGATGCCCTCGTTCGCAAGAGCTTTAGCTGCTACGTCGCCGTCGGTTATACCATCGGTTTGTTCGCTTTGCTCAACGCGATCTGGCTCTATCGTCTCACTTCTTCCAACCTCGGATATGACGACATTGGCTTCGTTATCGTGGTCTTCGCTTTGGTCTCGATCATCTCCCTCGTCGTAAGCAACATCCCCCTCATCCGCATGTATGGCGAGTCCGAAGAACTCAACAAAATCATGCGCGTGATCACCGGTCCTTTGTTTGCGGGTAGCGTCTCCGTCTTCCTTATCTACGGCATCTCCTTCCTCGTCCTCAACGGCGCGGCTTCTGCCTACGAACGCGAAGCGGGTCTTATCGAATTTGGCAGCGGCGCCATCTTCTTCCTCGCCGCTTCCCTCCTCTCTTGCCTTGCTTTCTTCGGCTATGGCAAAGCGGACAAGAAGGGCGTCATTTCCAAAGCCAACGGCGTTGCCTTCGAAGGCTCCCTCTTCGTCATCGGCGCCGCGATTGTCTTCGCTGGCGTTTGGGAATACCTCAACCAGACCAACAAGAACAAGAACTTCAGCTCCCTTATCGCCAAAACCACCCCGAGCACCAACGCCAACTACCTCGACTTCTCCGTCATGTCCTGGATCTTCGGCGGCTTGCTCATCATCCTCGCGATCTTCCTTTGCTACTCCACGCTCTTCAAGAGTGGCAAAGAAAAGAAGTAATTCGAAACTTACTAAAGTAAAGCCCCGTCAGATGAAGCGGGGCTTTTTGACTTATTTGACGCGGTGTTCGACGTAGTCTTCTCGAATATCGATGTACTCGTCGTAGAGCTGGATGATGTCTTCGGTAGGCTCTTCGAATTCCGCTTGCAAGGAGATCATGGCTTCCTCGCAGACGATACGTGAGCTATCGCGCATCTTGTTTTGCATCACGCACATCTCGAAGGGAATGTGGAAGATAACGAGGATGTGGCGATCATAGCCAGGGGTGTTTTCCAAGTAGTAACGGCGATACCGGTTTTGAAGGTTCGTCGCGTCGGCGATGACGGTGCAATCTTCCCCAGCGTGCTCGTTGAGCTCTTTGAGGAAAGTCTCCCAAACCAAGGACTCGCTTTGAAAGCACTGAATACCACCGGATACCCGACGTCGCACGTCATCCGAGGCGACGATATAGGTATTGGGGTGGTGCTTCTGGTATTCCTTGGCCCAAGTGGATTTGCCTGAACCCGGAATCGCGGAGAGAAGAATCAGCGTGCCCATACGGGCCATATCTTAATACTACGTGCGCGATAAACTCCACCAAAACTTTTCCAGCGTGCATTTGTCAGCGAAAACGGCAAGAGCTCAAATGCGATCGAGAAAAAACAGATGCAACCGCGGACTTTACATGGAAAAACAAAAAAACGGGAATAAAGCTAAATAATGGGGTTTTGCAGAGAAATAACCTTGATTTGCATAGTTTTTCAGATGGTTTTTGTCACAGAACAGTGATGCATTTTTCAGCGAACGCCCTCCGAAAAACAAAGAAATGAATGGAACTAATCTTTGGCGATTCTCCCCAACGTACGCCTGTGTACGCATGTCACTGACAAGGGTGCGCGTTTTTGCTATAATTTCCGTATGGACGAAATCATCCAGGTCAAAAACAAGAAATTCGTCATCGTTTCCACCAAAGCGGAACATGAAGACCACACCACGTACATTTGCACTTGGTCGAACCGCACTTACATGGTTCGCGTTTTCCGCGCTGGTTTCTTCGAGGCGATGAAAGATTACAAAACCTTGAAGCACGCCGGCATCAACATGGCAAAGATTTGTTTCCATGACGATGACAACCAAGTGATCGTTTTTGACTATTTCCCTGAGGAAGATTGCTTGAAGGCCCTTTCCCGCGGCCCGCTTTCCGATAACTATTTCGAGGCGCTTTTCTTCCTGTATCGTTTTGCCCGCTTCTCCAAAATCGCGTTGGACTGGGAGCCTCAGAACTTCATGCTTCGCGGAAGCCAGATGTTCTATCTCCCCACCAAATGGGAACCCTTAAGCGAAGAAAACGGCATGGAGAAAGCCGGCATCCGTACCTGGTTCCTTGGCAAAGAGGGGCGTTCTCTCCTCAGCCGCAAGGGATATGACGTTTCCGCTCTTCCTCGCCTTGAAGAAAACGCGGTGAACAAATCCATCGCGTTGACCGCGGTTCGTTTCTGGTAATGAGTCGCTCTTTCGGTTTGGAAATTTTACACGTTGATCCCCATACCGGCGCTCGGTATGGGATTTTGCATACGCCCCATGGCGACGTCGAGGTCCCGATGTTCATGCCGGTTGGCACGAACGCGACCTTGAAGATGCTTTCTCCCGAGCAAGTCGCCGCTTGCGGTTCGGGCGTCGTTCTCGCCAATACCTACCACCTGCACATCCGTCCGGGTGAGCAAATCGTGAAAGAAGCAGGGGGCCTTCATAAGTTCATGAACTACCATGGCCCCATTCTCACCGACTCCGGCGGCTTCCAGGTTTTCTCTTTGGCTTCCCGCCGCAAAATCACCGAAGAAGGCGCGACCTTCCGCAACGAAATCGATGGTTCCAAAGAGTTTTTCTCTCCCGAAGAAGCCATCCGCATCCAAGAAGCCCTTGGCGCGGATATCATCATGAGCTTCGACGAATGCATTCCTTATCCCGCGACTCGGGAATACGTCGCTCGTTCTACCGAACGCACATTACGCTGGGCGAAGCGCGGCCTTGAAGCCAAAACCCGCGACGACCAAGCTTTGTTTGGCATCGTTCAGGGTGGCGCATATCGCGATTTGCGCGAACATGCCGCGAAAGAACTCGCCGCCTTGCCTTTTGAAGGCTATTCCATCGGCGGCACTTCCATCGGCGAGCCTAAGGAAGTTTGCTACCAAATGATCGAAGATGCGGTGCGTTTCCTTCCCCAAGACAAGCCCCGTTATCTCATGGGCGTCGGCTCAATCGACTATATCCTTGAAGGCATTACCCATGGCATCGATATGTTCGACTGCGTTTTGCCTACCCGTCTAGCCCGTCATGGCGCGATCATGACCCGTCATGGCCGCATCAACATCCAACGCGCCGAATACGAGCATGATTTCACCCCGATCGACCCCGAATGCGATTGCTATACCTGCCAGCATTACACTAAGGCCTACCTTCGCCACCTCTATAAGAGCAAAGAAGGCTTTGGCCAAACCCTGAATTCCATCCACAACATCCGCTTCCTCATCAAGCTATGCGAAGAAGCAAGAGAAGCGATCAAAGAAGACCGTTTCGCGGAATTCAAAGAAAAAGTCTATGCGGACTTCGGCGACAAAAGAGGTTTCTGATGGACATTAATTTATTCGATTTCGATTTGCCTGAGGAACTCATCGCTCAGACTCCGCTTAAGGCGCGCGACATGGCGCGGCTTATGGTCATTAACCGCAAAGAGAAAACCTACGAACACAAGGTTTTCTATGATCTTTTGGACTATCTAAAGCCCGGCGATGTGATGGTGCGCAACAACACCAAAGTCATCCCCGCCCGTTTGCTTGGCGTCAAAGAATCCACCAAAGGCAAAGTGGAAGTGCTCCTTTTGCACGAAGTCCCCGAAGAAGGGGAAGACGTCTGGGAATGCCTTGTCGGCTCAGCCAAATCGGTACGCGTCGGTTCTCGCTGCGTCTTTGGCGAAGGCAAACTCATCGCTGAATGCACGGCGGTTTATGACGAAGGCATCCGTCACATGAAGTTCCTTTACAAGGGAATCTTCCTCGAAGTCCTCGACGAACTCGGCGTCATGCCGCTTCCACCCTATATCAAGCAGCAATGCGATGACAAAGACGATTACCAAACCGTCTACGCCAAAGTTCCCGGCTCGGTCGCCGCGCCTACCGCGGGATTCCATTTCACCGATGAACTGTTTGAAAAGATCAAAGCAAAAGGCGTCGAAGTCCTCGACGTGACCTTGAATATTGGTCTAGGCACGTTCCGCCCCGTCAAGGTTTCCGACACCAAGGACCACGTCATGCACGAAGAAACCTATACGATGGACGAAGTTACGGCGAATCGGCTAAATCTCGCCAAGAAAGAAGGCCGCCGCATCATCGCCATCGGGACGACCTCCGTCCGCACCCTTGAATCCATTTATTCGAAATATCACGAATTCCGCGCCGAATCCTCGGCCACCAGCATCTTCATTTCCCCAGGCTATACCTTTGGGGCGGTCGATGCCTTAGTCACGAACTTCCATTTGCCCAAATCCACCTTGGTCATGCTCGTTTCCGCCTTCATGGGAAGGGAATGGACCTTGCAGTGTTATGAAGAAGCGGTGAAGGAACGTTATCGTTTCTTCTCCTTTGGAGATGCGATGTTCATCTATGGCTAACGAAGAGAAAAACATCGTCAATTATCAACGGATTTGCGAGAAAACCGTCGCAAATCTCCCTTCTTTTCCAAAACCAAAGCTTTTGCTTCACGTCTGCTGCGGCCCTTGCAGTTGCTATCCTTTGACCTATCTTTGCCCCAAGTTCGACGTCACGATTTACTACACGAACAGCAACATCTATCCCAAAGAAGAATATGATCGCCGCCTTGCGACGTTGAAGGATTTGCTAAGTTATCTCAAGCGCGATCATGACTTTGACATTGAGCTAATCGTGCCTCCTTACGATAACGAAGCGTATACGAAGAAACTCGAACCCTTAAAAGATGCGCCCGAAGGCGGGGAACGTTGTTTCCTTTGCTATGCCTTGCGTCTAGAAGAAGCCTATGGCTATGCCGAAGAGCACGGCTATGACTATTTCACGACCGTCATGACCGTCTCGCGACAGAAGAATTCGCAGAAGCTAAACGAGATTGGCAAGTCGCTTGAGCCCCGACACCCGCACACGAAATACCTCTATAGCGATTTCAAGAAACAAAAAGGTTTGGAAATCGGCACCGAGATCCGCAAGAAATACGATCTTTATAACCAGAATTACTGCGGTTGCGTCTATTCCTATGAGGATATGATTCGCCGCACAGGAGGCGAGAACCATGGAACCTAAACCCGAATTCAAGGGCATTATCTACGAAGAAGGGGAACACGTTCTCTATCATTGTCGGTGTGGCAAAGGCGCCCACACGTTCTTTTGGGTGCTCATGGGTTTGGTGAGTCTGTTGTTGATTCCTTCTGTATTGGCAAACGTCCTCGTGGCCATTGGCATCAAGGAAGAAAACGTCAACGTCAACTTCGGAACCCTTGGGGCGACGATTCCCTTCCTCGGGGTCGTCGTGATTGCCTTAATCGCCTTGTTCTTCATGCGCATCATCATGCTAAATCATGACTATCTGGTGACCGACCGCCGCATCATCGTGGGTTCGGGCAAGGGGATGAAGCGGGGCCGCCGCATCCTTCGCATCGACCAAGTCTCCGGCGTCAGCATCAACCAAAATTTCATCCTTTCTTTGTTCCATCTTTCGGCGATCGACTTCTATTCCGCGGCCGCTTCCGCCCGCGTTCGCACCTTTTTGATCTTCTCTTTCTCCTCGACGCCGATTAAGTTCGATTTCCTTTCAAAAACCGACGCCGACGCCATCTTCGCCTTGCTCGAAAAAGGCATCACATTCCAAAATCAAAAAGACTAAAAATTCGTCATAAATTCTTCAAAAATTGTGCACGGTGCACAAAGATTGAAGGATTTTTGCTTTTTTGGGCACTTTGGGCAAAAACCACGCAAAAACGGACTTTTTGAAACGTAAAAAGTTCGATGGCTTCTTTATTTTTGTAAAAAAGTACGAAAATGTTTGACGCGTGCATCTTATACGCGTATATTTATCCACGCTGGCGCTTGCGTTGAAGTGCGAGGTTGCCGATACACCGACAGGCGTTGTCATGAAGAGGTGTTCGGGGAATTCGTACCGAGCAGAAGCCAGAAGCCTGAAAAAATTAAGGAGGAAAATTCATGGCGAAAGAAAAAGCGATTCGCGTTCGCTTAATGGCCTATGACCACAAGATCCTTGACCTCAGCGTCGAGCGCATCCTGGAAGTGGCCAAGAAAACCGGAGCCGGCGTTAAGGGTCCCATCCCCCTGCCGACCGAAAAAGCGGTCTACACGATTCTCCGCGCTACCTTCAAGTACAAGGACAGCCGCGAGCAATTCGAAATCCGCACCCACAAGAGATTGGTCTACATCACCAATCCGACCAAAGAGACGATCGACACCTTGCGTAGGTTAGACCTCGCCAACGGCGTCGACATCGACATCAAACTGTAACGAAGGAGGAGAAGTAATCATGAAATCCATCGTCGGAAGAAAAGTGGGCATGACTACGGTCTTCGCCCCCGACGGAACGATGTATCCCGTTACCGTCATTGAAGTTCTTCCCAACGTCGTCCTCGATAAGCGGACCACGGAGAAGAACGGTTACGAAGCCTTGGTGGTCGGTTACGAGGACAAACCCGCCCGTACCGTCTCCAAGCCGAAAATGGGCCTGTTCAACAAGGCCGGCGTGACCCCGAAAGCCCACATCGTTGAGCTCAAGGGTGATGAGATCTACGGCAAAGCTGTAGGCGAAACCCTCACCGCTGGTATCTTCGCGACTGGTGAGGTCGTCGACCTCGTCGGTCACAACAAAGGCCACGGCTTCACCGGTAACATCAAACGTTACCATCACCACATCGGTCCCAAGGGCCACGGATCTGGCTACCATCGCCACATCGGTTCCCTTGCCAACAACGGCCGCTGCAACAACCGCGTCATCCCCGGCAAGAAAATGGCTGGCCACTGGCGTCCCAAGCAGTGCACCGTCCAAAACGTCACCGTCATCGAAGTCAATGACGAAAAAGGCTACATCCTCGTCAAGGGCGGCGTTCCCGGACCGAAAAAAGCCCTCGTCGTCGTACGCACGCCTGTGCGTCACCAATTCAAAAAGCCTCTCGTCAAGGAATTGGTCAACAATGCCAAACCCGCCGCGACTGAGGCGAAAGGAGAATAACAATGGCCGAAAAGAAAATCAGCGTGGCCGTCGTGAACCTCTCCGGTGAATCGGTCGGCAAAATCAACCTTGATCCCGCCGTGTTCGGGGTCACCGACGTGAATCCGCAAGTCATCAAAGACGCGGTCACCGTCTACCTCGCCAACAGGCGTCAAGCCACCGCCAAAACCAAGAAGCGTCACGAAATCCATGGCACCAACAAGAAGCCGTGGAGACAAAAAGGCACTGGCCGTGCCCGCTCTGGCGACTGCAAGTCCCCGATCTGGACCGGCGGCGGCACCGTCTTCGGACCTGACGGCACCCAAAACTACAAGCTCAAGCAGAACAAGAAGGAGCACAAACTCGCCCTTCGCGCTGTGCTTACCGAGAAAGTCGGAAACGGCCTCATCGTCGTCGACTCCCTCGAAGTCCCCGCCATCTCCACCAAGTCCTTCGCGGGTTCGCTCAAGGCGCTTGGTTGCGAAGGCAAGAAGAACCTCATCGTCGTCCGCGGTGAGAACGACAAACTCATCCTCTCCGCCCGTGGCATCGAAGGCGTGGGCCTCGTCGAAAGCAGCAACATCGCCGTCTACGACGTTCTCCACTTCGATAACCTCATCGTGAGCAAAGAGGACATCAAAGCGATTGAGGAGGCGTTGCAATAATGGCTGAAAAGAAAAAAGTCGAAGCGGTGGAAGAAGAAGCCGCTGAAAGCAAACCGGTCAAAAAGGCCGCCCGCAAAACCACCAAGGCGAAGAAAGAAGAGGCTCCCAAGTCCTCCTTCGCCAAAGCGACCGAACATGATTTCGAGGTCATCATCGCCCCGTTAATCACCGAAAAGACCATGGCGCTCATGCAGAACGCCAACAAGGTCACCGTCAAGGTCGCCAAGAATTCCAACAAGGTCGAAATCAAGGAAGCCTTCCAAAGGATCTTCCAAGTGAAAGTCACCGACGTCAAGGTCGCCAACCAAGTTAGCAAGACCACGACCCGCGGCGGACGCTACAAAGGCACGATCTCGGGCTTCAAGAAAGCCGTGATCACCATCGCCGAAGGCGAAGCCATCGACCTGTTCCGTGAGTAGGGCACACCCTCGCGTATATATAAATAAGGAATAACGCGTAAAGCAAACCAATATAGGAGAACGTCAATGGCAATAAGAACTTATCGTCCTTATACCCCGTCGCGTCGCGCCATGAGCAACTCGACGTTCGAGGACATCACCAAATCCACTCCTGAAAAATCGCTCCTCACCCCGATGAAGAAGACGGGTGGACGCAACAATCAGGGCAAAATCACCTGCCGCCACATCGGCGGTGGCAACAAGAGGAAATACCGCATCATCGACTTCCGTCGCCGCAAGGATGACATCCCTGCCGTCGTGAAGGCCATCGAGTATGACCCCAACCGCAACGCCAACATCGCCCTCATCTGCTATGCGGATGGCGTCAAGGCGTACATCATCGAACCGCAGAACCTCAACGTCGGCGACAAAATCGTCTCTGGCGTTGCCACCGACATCAAAGTCGGCAACTGCTGCGAACTTCAGAACATCCCCGACGGTACCTTCGTCCACTGCGTCGAGCTCCAGCCTGGCAAAGGCGCTCAGCTCTGCCGCGCCGCGGGCACCTCGGCTCAGGTTCTCGGCTCTGAAGGCAAATACGTCACCGTGCGTTTGGCCTCCGGCGAAGTCCGCAAACTCCTCAAGAACTGCCGCGCGACCATCGGTATCGTCGGCAACGAAGACTGGAACCTCGTCAACCTCGGCAAAGCCGGCAAGACGCGCTGGAACGGTACCCGTCCCACCGTCCGTGGTTCGGCCATGAACCCCTGCGACCACCCTCACGGTGGTGGTGAGGGCAAATGCCCCGTCGGCCGTGACGCGCCTCGCTCCCCTTGGGGCAAGCGCTGCCAAGGCGTCAAGACCCGTCGCCTCAAGAAGAACTCCACCCGCCTCATCGTCAGGCGCCGTGGCCAGAAGTAAGAAAGGAGAGATTGAATGTCTCGTTCACTCAAGAAAGAGCCCTTCGTGGACGCTTACCTCATGAAGAAGGTCGAAGCCCTCACGAAGTCCGGCAAGAAAGAGATCATCAAGACATGGTCTCGCCGCTCGACGATCTACCCCGCCTTCGTCGAACACACCTTCGCCGTCTATAACGGCAAAGAGCACATCACCGTCTATGTCACTGAGGACATGGTTGGCCATAAGCTCGGAGAATTCGCGCCTACCCGCAACTTCCCCGGTCACAAGGGCAACAACCTCAACGACAAAGGCGCCAAGAAGTAAGGAGGTCCCCCATGGCTGAAGAAGAAAAAGTGAAAAAGGCCCCCGCGAAGAAATCCGCGCCGAAGGCCGAATCCGAGCCCAAAGCCAAGAAGGCTCCTGCGAAGAAAGCGGAAAAACCCGTAGACGAAAAGAAGGCCGCCAAGGCTGCCGAAAAGGAAGCCAAGAAAGCCGAGAAAGCCGCGAAGAAAGAAGCTGCGAAGCAGGTTGAGGAGAAACCCCACCGCACCGAAGCCACCGCCTTCGCCCGCGATGTCCGCATCACCCCGCGCAAAGTCCGCCTCGTCGCCGACCTTGTCCGCGGCAAATCCGTCAAAGATGCCCTTGGCATCCTCGCCGGCTGCAACCGCATCGCCAAGACCCCGGTCGAAAAGATCATCCGCTCCGCTTCCGCCAATGCCGTCAACAACTTCGGCATGGACGAAAGCAAACTCTACATCGCCGAAATCCAAGTCGGCGACGGCCTGAAAATCAAGAGGTACATCCCTCGGGCCAAGGGCAGCGCTTCCCCCATCATCAAGCGCAACGCGCACATCCGCATCGTCGTGAAGGAAAGGAACTAAGTCAACATGGGACAGAAAGTTAACCCCGTAGGATTCCGCGTCGGCATCAACCGCGACTGGAATTCCAAATGGTTTGCCACCGGTGACGACTTTGCCGCCTTCCTCGCCGAAGATGTCAAGATCCGTCGCTACCTCGACAAACAACTCAAGAACGCGATGCTCTCCCGCATTGAGATCGGCCGCGTCAAAAACGACAAAGGCTACTCCATCCGCGTCGCCGTCTACGTTGCCCGCCCGGGTGACGTCATCGGCCAGGAAGGCGAGAACATCAAACGTCTTCGCACCGAACTGGGCAAACTCGTCAAGTCCGAAAACCTCCACCTCGACGTCGTCGAAGTGAAGAACCCGGATCTCGATGCCACCCTCGTGGCCAAATGGATCGCCTCCGAGCTCGAAAACCGCGCGGCCTTCCGTTCGACCATGAAGAAAGCCCTCATGCGTATGCGCAAAGCTGGCGCCAAAGGCTGCAGAACGCTCTGCTCTGGCCGTCTTGCCGGTGCCGAAATCGCCCGCAGCGAAGGCTATAAAGAAGGTGTCGTGCCTCTGCACACGCTCCGCGCCGACATCGACTTCGCCTCCGTCCATGCCGCGACCACCTATGGCAACATCGGCGTCAAAGTCTGGATCTGCCGTTCCTTGAACAAGACCGACACCGAAACCGTCAACGAGCCCGCACCCCGCGATCCGCGCGACGAACAACGTCGCCCCGACCGTAGGCGCCCCGGCGCTCCGAAAGGAGATGGAAAAAATGCTTCAACCAAAGCGAGTTAAGTACCGCCGCCCTCACTCCCTGAGCTATGAGGGCAACGCCAAAGGCGGCACCAAAGTCGAATTCGGCGAGTACGGACTCGTCGCGCTCGAAGGCAATTACATCACCGACCACCAAATCGAATCCGCTCGTATCGTCCTCTCGCGTTGCACCGACAGGACCGGCAAAGTCTGGATCCGCATCTTCCCCCATATGGCCAAGACCAAGAAACCGGCCGAAGTTCGTATGGGTAGCGGCAAAGGCTCGCCCGAAGGCTGGGTCGCCGTGGTCAAAAAAGGCACCGTCATGTTCGAGATTGGCGGAACCAGCCGCGAGGTTGCCCTTGAGGCCCTTCGCCTTGCCAGCTATAAGCTGCCGGTGAAGACCAAGGTCATCGCCCGCGAGAAGGGAGAATAACCATGAACGTCAACGAACTTCGTGAACTCACCCCCGCCGAGCTCGATGCCAAGATCTACGAGCTCAAGCAAACCTTGTTCGAACTCCGCCGCAAGAAAGCGGTAGGGCAGCTCGAACACGGCGAGGAAATCCGCGCGGCGCGCAAGACCCTCGCCAAAGCCGAAACCGTCAAGCGTCAGCGTGCGCTTGGCATTGCGAAGTAAAGGAGGAAAAGGCTATGGAAAGAAATCATCGTATCGCGATCCAAGGCGTCGTCACTTCCGTGAAGATGGCCAAGACCATCGTCGTCACCGTTTCCACCGAACGCAACGACCCCCTCTACGTCAAACGCGTCGGCTATTCCAAGAAATACTATGCCCATGACGAAAAGTGCGAAGCCGCCCTTGGCGACACCGTCACCATCATGGCCTGCCGCCCCATGTCGAAGCTCAAACGCTTCCGCTTGGTCAGCGTCGATAAGAAAGCGCTCAACGAAGACGTCAACAGCGTCGAGGAAGCCCTCGAAGCCAAGGAAGGCATCGCTGAGCCGAAGGAGGGCGAATAATGATTCAGACCGAAACCAATCTCGTGGTCGCCGATAACTCCGGCGCCAAGTCGGTCCGCGCCTTCCGCCTCTATGGCGGTAGCTACCGCAAAACCTCTTCCATTGGCGATGTCGTCCTCTGCGCCGTCAAAGACGCCATCCCCAACGCGAAAATCAAGAAATCCGACATCGTCAAGGCCGTCGTCGTCCGCGTCAAGCATCCGCTTCAGCGCAAGGATGGCAGCACCATCGCCTTCGACGACAACGCCGTCGTTCTCATCGACAACGATGGCAACCCCATCGGCACCCGTGTCTTCGGTCCGGTTGCCCGCGAACTCCGCGACAAGGGTTACACCAAAATCGTCTCCCTCGCCGTCGAGGTTCTCTAATAGGAGGCACAAAGAATGAACATCAAAAAAGGTGATAAGGTCCGCGTGATCTCCGGCGCCGACAAAGGCAAAGAAGGCATTGTCCAGCGCGTCTATCCCAAACTCAACAAGGTCGTCGTCGAGGGCGTCAACGTGCACAAGAAGCACCGCAAACCCTCGCAAAGCGTCCCCGAAGGCTCCGTCGTGGAAATCTACGTTCCCATCGACGCCAGCAACGTCGCGCTTCTCGACCCCAAAACCAAAAAGCCCACCCGCGTCCACTATGGCACGGTGAAGGGTAAGAAAGTCCGCCTCGCCAAGTCCGGCGAGCCCCTCGACTAAGAAAGGAGACCTCCATGGCAGAAGAAACCAAAAAAGCTACGACCGCCAAGGCGGCCCCCAAAGCGGCGAAACCCGCGGCTCCTAAGGCCGAAAAGCCCGCCGAAGCCAAAGCGGAAAAACCCGCCAAGAAGAGCGAGTTCAAGCTCCCTGAGCCCAAGAACCGCCTCGAAAAGAAATACCGCAACGAAGTCGTTCCCGAACTCGTTAAGGAATTCGGCTACAGCACCGTCATGATGGCTCCGAAGATCGACAAGATCGTGGTCAACATGGGCGTTGGCGACGCGACCAGCAACTCCAAAGTCCTCGATGACGCGGTCAATGACCTCACCATCCTCTCCGGTCAGAAGCCGATCATCACCAAGGCCAAGAAGTCCATCGCGAACTTCAAGCTCCGCGAAGGCCAGGCCATTGGTTGCAAGGTGACCTTGCGCGGCGAGCGCATGTATCAGTTCCTCGATAAACTGGTCTCCATCGCCCTCCCCCGCGTCCGCGACTTCCGCGGCGTCTCCCGTAACTCCTTTGATGGCCACGGCAACTACACCCTCGGCGTCAAAGAACAATTGATCTTCCCCGAAATCGACTACGATAAGGTGAACAAGATCCGCGGCATGGACATCGTTATCGTCACCACCGCGAAATCCGATAAAGAAGCGACGGCCCTGCTTGAAAAGCTCGGCATGCCCTTCCGTAAGTAAGGAGCAACGAACATGGCAAAGAAAAGCTTAGTTGCGAAAGCGCACCGCAAACAGAAATTCGCCGTCCGCGAATACACCCGCTGCTCGCGCTGCGGACGCCCCCATGGCGTCATCCGTAAATTCGGTTTGTGCCGCATCTGCCTGCGCGAACTCGCCTACAAGGGCGAAATCCCCGGCATGAAGAAGGCCTCTTGGTAAAGAAAGGAGCAGAACATGAACGCAGATCCTATCGCTGATATGCTGACTCGCATCCGTAACGCCAACGCGCTACGTTATGAAGAAGTCTCCATGCCCTCCTCCTCCATCAAGGTCGGCATCGCCGAAATCCTCAAAAAAGAAGGCTTCGTGAACGATTTCTCGGTCTCCGAGGAAAAGGGCAAGAAGACCCTCACCATCGTCTTGAAGTACAGCGCCTCCGGCGAACGCGTCATCACCAACCTGAAACGCGTCTCCAAGCCCGGCCTTCGCGTCTACTGCCAAGCCGACAAGATTCCCAGCGTCCTCAAAGGCCTCGGCATCGCCATCGTGAGCACCCCCAACGGCTTGCTCACCGACAAACAAGCCCGTAAAGCGGGCGTCGGCGGCGAAGTCCTCGCCTACGTCTGGTAATAGAAAGGAAGAAAACAATCATGTCTCGCATCGGACTCAAACCCGTGGTTCTTCCTGAAGGCGTCACCTTGGACATCAAGGAAGGCGTCATCGCCGTCAAAGGTCCCAAAGGCGAATTGAGCGTGGCTTACCCGAGCTGCGTAAGCGTCTCTGTGGACGGCGGCGTCGCCCATGTTGCTCGCGCCAACGACGAACCTCGTTCCGTGACCAACCATGGCACTGTCAGGGCCAACCTCGCCAACGCCGTCAAAGGCGTCCACGAAGGCTTCAGCAAGGAACTTGAAATCCAAGGCATTGGCTATCGTTGCGCGATGAGGGGAACCTCCATCGTCCTCAACGTCGGCTATTCCCACGAAGTCGTCATCGCCCCCGTCGAGGGCGTCAAAATCACCGCCAAAGACGATACGCACATCCTCGTCGAAGGCATCGACAAACAAAAAGTTGGCCAAATCGCCGCGCTCATCCACGACACCAAGCGTCCTGAGCCCTACGGCGGCAAAGGCATCCGCTACAAAGGCGAAGTCGTCCACCTCAAGGAAGGCAAGCGCGCCGCCGGCGGTGCCAAGAAGTAATAGGAGGGGAGTACAACCATGATCGAAAAAACACCCAAGAACGTCGTTCGTGCCCGCAAGCACCTCCGCGTTCGCGCCAAGATCTCCGGTACGGCCGAAAAGCCCCGCCTTTGCGTCTTCCGTTCCAACAAACACATCGAAGCGCAGATCATCGATGACACCAAAGGCGTCACCTTGGTCTCCTGCTCGTCCGTTCAACTCAAGCTCAGTTCTGGCAGCAACTGCGAAGCCGCAGCCAAAGTCGGCGCCGAGCTTGCCAAAAGGGCCCTCGCCAAAGGCATCGAAAACGTTGCCTTCGACCGCGGTGGCTACCTCTATCACGGCCGCGTCGCCGCGTTAGCGGATGCCGCTCGCGAAGGTGGGCTCAAGTTCTAAGGAGAAGCGAATATGGAAGAAGAAAACAAAATCACTGCTCCCGCCGCGGAAGAAACTCCCGCCGCGGAAAGCAAACCCGCTGAATCCCGTGGCGGCTACGAACCTCATGGTTCCGCTGCCGCACCGCGTCCTGGCGACCGTAAAGACGGCTCCCATCGCGGACGCCCCTCCGAAAGGCGTGGCGGCCGTGGCGGCTTCCGTCGCGAAGGGGATGACCTCTTAGAGAGAGTCGTCGCCATCAACCGCGTCTCCAAGACCGTCCAAGGCGGCAAACACGTCCGTTTCTCCGCCCTTGTCGTCGTCGGCGACGGCAAAGGCTCCTATGGTTTCGCGACCGCCAAATCCGGCGAAGTCCCCGATGCCATCAAAAAAGCGCTCGAGAAGGCCCGCAAGGCCATGCACAAGATCGAGATCGTCAAAGGCGACACCATCGGCCATGACGTCGAAGGCAAATTTGGTTCCACCAAAGTCGTCTTGAAGCCCTCCAACCCCGGCACCGGCGTCGTCGCTGGTGGCCCGGTCCGTGCCATCCTCGAGCTCGCCGGCGTCAAAAACGTCGCTTCCAAGGTCTACGGCTCCCGCACCGCGATCAACGTCGTCCGTGCCACCGATGCCGGCCTCCGCAGCTTGAAGTCCTATGACAAGATCATGGTGCTCCGCGGCAAGAAGACCGAAGAGGAAATCCGTGCTCGCAAGAGCGCGAAGGCCCCCGAGGCCCCGAAAGGAGATAAATAACCATGTCTTCCTTATCCACCCTTAAAAACGCCCCCGGCGCCAAAATCGACTCCTTCCGCAAAGGCAGGGGTAGGGGCACCGGCAACGGCAAAACCGCCGGCAAAGGCATGAAGGGTCAAGGCGCCCACGCCCACACCAAAGCCAAAGGCTTCGAAGGTGGTCAGACGCCCCTCGCCCGCCGCTTGCCCAAGTTCGGCGTCCGCAAAACCCACAAAGGCCGCAAGACCGTTTACGCCATCGTCAATCTCGACCGCCTCAACCGCTTCGAGGATGGCACCGTCGTCAACGCCGCTCTCCTTATCGAGAAAGGCATCCTCAAAGAGGAATTCGATGGTGTTAAAATCCTTGGGAAAGGCACCTTAGAGAGGAAACTCACCGTGGAAGCCAAGGCGTTCTCCGCCTCGGCCAAAGCCGCGATCGAAGCCCTCGGTGGTGAAGCGAAGGTCTTATAATGCGTAAGTTCGTCTCAATCTTCAAAAACAAAGAAATCGTCGGTCGTATTTTCTTCACGATCATGATTCTCTTCGTGGTCAGGATTGGGGCGGCCATTACGGTGCCGTTGGTGAAACCTGAGGATGCCCTCGCCAACGCCATGAACTCGGGCAACGCCCTTGCCCTCATGGACTTGCTCGGAGGCGGAGCCTTATCGAACTTCTCCGTCTTCGCCCTCGGCGTCTCGCCCTACATCACCGCGCAGATTATCGTCGAATTGCTCTCGAAGGATGTCTTGCCCGCCTTGACGGAACTCTCCAAACAAGGCCAATACGGCAGGAAGAAGATCGAGATGGCGACGCGCTACCTATGCCTGTTGCTAGGTGCGGTGCAGGGCTATGGCATCATCAAGACCATGGAGAACTCGCAGTACATCAGCTTCCTCGATTCCTCCATGCAGGGAACCTTCTGGTCCTATGCCTATATCGTTACGGTCCTCTTAGCGGGAACTATGCTCTCGCTTTGGTTAGGCGACCAAATCACCGAGAAAGGCTTAGGAAACGGAATCTCCGTCATCATCTTCGCCGGATGCGTCCGTTCCCTCCCCATCCAACTTACAACCGCGTGGAACAAATGGATCAACGCGAACATCGGCCTGTCGGACCTCTCGGTCATTCGCGGCGCCTTCCAGTTCGCCCTCTACGTTCTCGCCTTACTTCTCATTGTCTCGGGCGTTGTCTTCTTCGAGCTCGCCCGTCGCAAAATCCCCGTACAACATGCGGGGAAAGATGGCGCCAACGCCTCGATGGCCAAGGCTTCGTTCTTGCCCATCAAGGTCAACTCCGCCGGCGTCATCCCCGTCATCTTCGCTTCGTCCATCCTCATGGCGCCTTCCGTCATCGCTGGCTTCATCTCCGCTGAGGCGAGCCAAGCGCAATGGCTGAAGATCTTCGCCTACTCGGAGATGTACGTGATGCCGGGAATCAACGGCTCCACGTGGAGCATGCCTTGGGGCTTACTCATCTACATCGCCCTGGTCATCGCCTTCACCTTCTTCTACTCGGAGATGCAAATGGATCCGGAAAACATGGCGGACAACTTCCAGAAGAACGGCTCCTACATCCCGGGCATCCGTCCGGGCAAAGAGACGGAGCGTTACGTCCGTAAGGTCCTCAACCGCGTCACCTGCATCGGTGCCTTGGCCTTGGCCACCATCGCGACCATCCCGGTCGCCCTGACCCTGTCTGGCATCTTCGGCGCGGATTCGAGCTTGGCCATCGGCGGCACCGGCATGATCATCGTCGTCGGCGTCTGCATCGAGCTTAACTCGCAAATCGACGGTCTCCTCGCGGGCAAATCGTTCGAAGAAGTGCAAGGAGGTATGTAATGCTTAACATCATTCTCATGGGCCCCCCGGGCGCTGGCAAAGGCACTCAGGCCACCCGCATCATCGATGAATTCCATATCCCCCATATCTCGACGGGCGACATCTTCCGCGAGAACATCTCCAAAGGCACCGAACTCGGTTTGAAGGCGAAAGCCATCATCGAGCGCGGCGACCTCGTGCCCGATGACTTGACCATTGACTTGGTCCGTTCGCGCCTAAGCCAAGACGACTGCAAGGCAGGCTATCTCCTCGATGGCTTCCCGCGCACCATCGCCCAGGCCGAAGCCCTCAAAGCCATGGGCCCGGAAATCGGCCGCCCCGTCACCCTCGTCGTCGACATCACGGTCCCCGACGAAGTCCTCATGCAGCGCATTGCTGGACGTCGCGTCTGCCCCAAGTGCGGCGCTTCGTACAACATCCACTCCATGAAACCGGCGAAGGAAGGCATCTGCGACCGTTGCGGCGCGGAGCTCATCCAACGCAAAGACGACAATCCAGAGTCGTTCCAAATCCGTCTGGATAACTACTATGCTCAAACCGCTCCGCTGGTGGACTTCTACAAAGCGGAGGGAATCTACCACCATTTTGATGGAATGGTTGGGCTGGAGAAAGTCACCGCCGAAGTCGCGGAGCTGCTCAAAGCCAATCAATGATCATCATCAAGTCGCCGCGGGAAGTCGGCCTCGTTCGCGAGGCCGCCCGCGTCGTCGCGGTGGCTCTTGAAGAGATACGGGAGTTCATCGTCCCAGGCGTCTCCACGCAAGAGCTCAACGACAAAATCGACGATATCGTCCGTCGGGAAGGGGCCTATCCAGCCGAACTTGGCTACTATGGCTACCCCGCCTCGGTGTGCGCTTCCGTCAACGAATGCATCCTCCATGGCATCCCCTCGAAAAAGAAGATCCTTCGCGACGGGGACATCATCACGCTCGACCTCGTGGCGAAGAAGGATGGCTATTGCGGCGACGCCGCGAGAACCTACCCCGTCGGCATTGTGGGCGAAAGACAAAAAAGAATGATAGCCATCGCGGAAGAATGCTTCTATAATGCTATGTCCCTGGTAAAACCAGGGTGTCGCGTCGGAGACATCTCCCACGCCATCGAATCGACCGCGAAGAAACACGGTTGCTCGGTGCCTCGCGAATATACGGGGCACGGCATCGGCAGGTCGATGCACGAAGATCCTTCCATCCCTTGCTATGGGACTCCCGGCACGGGGCCCATCCTCAAGGAAGGCATGACCATCTGCGTCGAACCCATGATCCTCGAGGGCAAACCCAACGTTCGCGTGCTGGGCGATGGCTGGACGGTGCTAAGCCGCGACGGGAAACTCACGAGCCATTACGAAAACACCCTCGTAGTGACCAAGGATGGCTGCGAGATCCTCAGCAAGCCTTGAGCAGAAAGGAACTACAATTTGAGCAAAGAAGATTGCATCGAAGTCGAGGCGACGGTGTTGGAATGTCTACCCAACGCCAACTTCAAGGTGAAGCTCGCCAACAACGGAGCGGTAGTCCAAGCCTGCGTTTCGGGTAAAATCCGCATGAACTACATCCGGATTCTTCCCGGCGATAGGGTTACCGTCCAATTCTCACCTTACGATTTAACACGTGGGCGCATTACGTTCCGCTACCGCAACTGAAGCGGCGGAACCACTCAGAATTATTAGGAGCAAAAACAATGAAAGTCAGACCGTCTGTCAAGCCGATCTGTGACAAGTGCAGGGTCATCCGCCGTCACGGTAAGCTTATGGTTATCTGCTCCAACCCCAAGCATAAGCAGCGTCAGGGTTGAGCGAGAAAGGATTGCTAACACATGGCACGTATTGTCGGGGTCGATATCCCCAATGAAAAGCGCATCGTCGTTTCCCTTACCTACATCTATGGAATCGGCGACACCACGGCGAAGAAGATCTGCGCCGCCGTCAACGTCAGCGAAGACATTCGCACCAAAGACCTCAGCGATGAGCAGCTTACCGCGCTCCGCGCCGAAGTCGCCAAATATCACACCGAAGGCGATCTCCGTCGTGAAGTCGCCCTCAACATCAAGCGTCTTACCGAAATCGGTTGCTATCGCGGCATCCGCCACAAGAGAGGACTCCCCGTCCGTGGCCAAAGGACCCGCACCAACGCCCGTACCCGCAAAGGTAAGAGGAAGACCATCGCCAACAAGAAAGAGGCCGGCAAGTAATACGGAGGGAATGAATCATGGCGAACAACAAGAAATCCACGACCGCCCGTAAGAAGAAAATCAAACGGTCATATACCAAAGGCGTGGCCCACATCCACGCTACGTTCAACAACACCATCGTCACCATCACCGACGTCCAAGGCAACGTCATCGCCTGGAGCTCTGCTGGTGCGTTAGGCTACAAAGGCGCGAAGAAATCGACTCCCTTCGCCGCCCAGCTCGCCGCGGAAGCCGCTGCGAAGACCGCGTTTGACCAAGGTCTCCGCACCGTCGACGTCGAGGTCAAAGGACCTGGCGCCGGCCGTGAATCCGCCGTGCGTGCCCTCACCGTGGTCGGACTCCAAGTCACCTCGATCGAAGATACCACTCCGATCCCCCATAACGGCTGCCGTCCGCCCAAGCGTCCTCGTGGTTAGTCTCTAATCACAAATCGCTACATCACACTAACCACATAAGGAGGAAATTTCATGGCAACTAAAGCCGAAAACAAAGTCGAAGAGATCAAACTCCCCAACCCGTTCGAACCCGTGAAAATCGGCATCGCCGTCAACGACGAAACCGAGAATTACGCCAAGATCGTCGCTAGCCCCCTTGAAAGAGGCTTCGGCATCACCCTTGGCAACGCCCTTCGCCGCGTCCTGCTCAGCGCCCTTCCCGGCGCCAGCGTCGTCGCCGTCCAAATCGAAGGCGCCCGTCATGAGTTCACCGCTCTGAAAGGCATTGAGGAAGACGTCACCGCCATTATCCTCAACCTCAAGGAACTCGTCTTGAAGATCGACGACAACTCCTCGGACCTCAAGCGCATCGAAGTCGACGTCAAAGGACCTTGCACCCTCAAGGCCGGCGACCTCGAACTCCCCGCCCTTGTCTCGTGCTGCAACCCCGACCTCGAGATTGCCCACATCAACGCCGAGGGTCACCTCGTCATGACGATCTTCGCCGCCAACGGCAGGGGATACGTCACCGCCGAGACCAATAAGGCCGAACGTCGCATCGACACCGTCGGCGTCATCACCACCGACTCCAACTATTCGCCCGTCGTCAAAGTCGCCTACAGCGTCGAGCCGACCCGCGTCCTTCATGACTCCAAGTTCGATGAGCTCACCCTCGAGGTGACCACCAACGGGTCCGTCAAGCCGCACGAAGCCGTCGCCCTTGCCGCCCAGTTGCTCATCAGCCACTTCCAGCAATTCATCGCGCTTGAAGAAAAAGTCCAAGGCATCCGCCTCGTCAAAGAGGAAGTCCGTGTCGAGGACAACAAGTTCCAGAACATGTTCATCGAGGAACTCGACCTCAGCGTCCGTTCCAACAACTGCCTCAAGAGGGCAGGGATCACGACGGTTCTCGAACTGACCCAAAAGACCGAGGAAGAAATGATGAAAGTCCGTAACCTCGGCAAGAAATCGCTTAAGGAAGTCAAAGAAAAACTTGCGGCCCACGGCCTACACTTCCGCGATTACGTAGGAGAATAAACCATGGCAGCACAAGGTAGAAAGAACGTCCACGGCAAGACCGGTGTGCGTTTCAAGACCGGTTATACCGCGTCGAAAAACAAAGCGATGCTCCGCAACGTCGTGACCGACCTCATCGTCCACGAAGAAGTCAAGGTCACCAGCGGCGTCACCAAAGAGCTCAAGCAGCTCGCCGACCATCTCGTCACCCTCGCCAAGAGGAATGACTTGCATGCTCGCCGTCTCGCGGCCCAGACCGTCCGTTCCGAAGAAGCCCTCAAGAAGCTCTTCGCCGAAATCGGTCCCCGCATGGCGTCCCGCAACGGCGGCTACACCCGTTCGTTCAAACTCGGCGAACGTCGCGGCGACTCTGCGGAAGTCACCCTCGTTCGTTGGTCCGATCGCTAAACGATATCATCGACTCTAAAGCGCTCCAATCGGGGCGCTTTTTCGTATAAAAAGGATTGGCCTTTTGGAATCGTATTGCTTCCAGACGAGGAGGACTTTTCGCGCGAAAGACCGATACGGATGGAAAAAAGAGCAACCGTTTTGCAAATAGTCCTTAAAACTTATCGTTCGCGAATCCATCGGCTATATTACATTTGGGCCCAAATGTGATAAAATCTTCTCGGAGTTAAAGATGTTTGATCAAAAAAGCTATGTGAATGGATTTATCAAAGACCACTACAAAACCTTCAAAGTTCGCGTGAAAAATGAGGACGCCATCACCTTGGCCATGCTTTCGAAGGTACCGAACTTCAATCAATATGTTCTTGGCCTTATCGCCGAGGACATTCAAAGAAAGCGCGGATATCCTTTTATTGATAACGACGTCGTCATTGACTTTGAACTCTCGAAGACAATGAAAGACCTTGTCGATGAAGCTGAAAAAGCGGATATTCTCGGGGACTATGGCCTCTATATGAACCTAGCTGATGCAATCGATTCGCAAGGAAAGAAAGAAGCCTCCAAACATCTGCTCTCCGAAAGTCAGTGGCGTAAGCTCACGAGGAGGTATCACGTATGAAAATCATGGATTTCTCATCCTGCCCATTAAGCAAAAGAAATCTCGAATACGGTGGCAGAGCCGGTGAGAAAAAGGGCATCCTCTTTGAGGGGTCGAACTGGATTTTGAAATTCCCGAAGAAAACGGGCTGCTTGTGATGTCAAGGGCAAGGAAAAGGTACTACAAAGAGACGATTCATCTTCGCTTTGATAAAATTCTTGAGAAAGCCTACTCCATGCTCGTTTAGGCCTCGCCCATTGCGGCGGTGCATTGAGCTGCGAGCCAACCTGTGCGAAAAACGCACTTTGCAAACGTGAATCACCCAATCGCCTTCTATTCCTATCGTGTGGCGTCTGTTTGTTCTTGCCTATCACGCGCCTACGTAGGCATAATTTTGTATCGATAGGGGGTATTCCTATGAATAAACGTCAGTTCTTCCTAAGCGTCGTCGCATTGATTAGCCTTGCCAGTTGCAGCGGTGGAGCCAGTTCCTCTTCGGTTCCTTCCTCCGCGAGCCAAAGCGCAGAGCCTTCTTCCTCCGACGTTTCCTCGGAATCTTCTTTGCCTTCTTCCTCGTCTTCCTCGAAGACCTCTTCCTCGCAAAGCACGATTCCCGATTCGCCGTTAACGCTATGGAACGCGAATTCCCGTTATCAAGCCTCCTCCTATAACGATCCCAAAACCTCGAAGCCTTTGGCGACCTACCGTCACCGCGATTACGGCGAGGTGCCCTATATCGAAGTCTCGCAATACCTTCCCATCCTTCAATTCGCGGGCGATGATGCGGTCAATGCGGTCTTTGGTCCTGGCGCGTCCAAAAACGGCCGTTCGACCTCTCCCTTAAGCCTGGAGAAGGTCGCGGACCATCTTTATGGCATTTATCGCGACAATATCCTCACCACCGTCCTCGACCCCGAAAACGATGTCATTACCTTAAAGCGTTACGATATCCTCGCCGCTGGCCTCTTAGGAGCCAATAACGACGTCTGGCTCGATCCTGCCGAAGCCAATAACGGCAATCTCTCCTTAGTCCATTCCTCGACGAAATCCAAGGTCCTCGACGCGTATAAAGACGAAGTCTATGACCTAAGCAAATACCACATGGATCTCGTCGAAGCGGAAGGAAAAGTCTATGTTCCGTTCCAGCTCTTCGATGCGCTTGCGCTTCGCACCGTCGGCCGTTCCACCGTCTATAACGGCGTGGATTATTACGCCTCGACCTACCTTAACTCCTTGCCCATCATGAAGGCGAGCTGCTACTCGATGGACAACACCTTCCTTTTCGAAGACGTCCTTCACGCCCCGAGCGAAGATTTGCTTGAAGGCGAGCTCTTCCGTTACGTCGGCAATTTGCCCGAAAGCAAATGGGCAGACCCCGAAGTTCCTGAATATGACATCTTCTCCCTTAGGGCCAATGGCGGTGGCGCGGTCTATCACGCGACCGACCTTGACGCCGATCTCCCCGAGATAAGCAATTACAAGATCGCCTGGGAACTCATCGACGACGAGTACTATATTTCCCTCACCGCCTGCGACAAAGACACGGGCGAAGCCACGGGAACCGCGACGACGATGCGCGTTTTGAAGAAAGATGGCTATTTCAACACCAAAACCCGTAGCCGGACCCTAGCGAACTTCAACTTCGATCTCCTTCGCTTCCAGTTCGACGAACTCTATGGCTTGAAAGAAGACCTCGCGGAGAAACAAGGCTACATCGATTTCAATTCCTTCACGTTAGGCAAAGGGCTTAAGGAAAAGCTCTTATCGCTTGATTCCGCCGTCTATGACGAAGGCCTTGCCGAATTCATCATGAAATACGTCGACGATGGCCATTCCTCCTATAGTAGCCGCAGCATTTTCTCCGGCATCACCGGGAAATCCGGGGCAGACCTCGCGAAAGAATACACGGGTCCGCGCGTCACAAACCTCAAAGCGCTTCACGCGGAATATGTCGCCATGCGTCAAGAAGCGGTGGGGGAAGGAAACCCGGTCGGCCTCTTCATGGAAGGGGAAACCGCGGTCATTCGCTTCGACATGTTTACCCATTTCTTCAACATGATTCCGCCTTTTGAAGACGATGGAGTCACCGACCCCGCGGCCATGATCCCCACATCGACGCCTTACGCGTTTGACCTGTGCTTCAACCGCATCAAAAACAACGAAGCGATCAAAAACGTCGTCATCGACCTTACCTGCAACCAGGGTGGGGTGGTGCTGACGACGCCTTATCTGGCGGCCTTCTTCACCGACGACCCCTTCATGCATAACCGCGAAGTCAAAATGGAAATGGACCGCGAGCTCCATTACTCGGTCGACCTGAACCATAACGGCATCTTTGGCGAAAAAGAAGACACCTACAAAGGCCAATACAACTTCTTCATCCTCACCAGCGACTTCTCCTTCTCCTGCGGCTCGCTTCTTCCCGCCATGGCCCACGACGCGGGCGTGAAGATTATCGGCAAGCAAGGCGGCGGCGGAGCTTGCTCGGTAGGCAACTATTCCGACGCCTGCGGCACGAGTTATAACGTCTCGTCCACCTTGCAAACCCTTTACCGCGATAGCGAAGGCAAGCTGGTCCATAACGACGCGGGCGTTCCCGTGGACTATCCGTTAGCCAAGGAAGTCTGGTACGACCTCCCCAAACTCGATACCTTTGTCTCGAGCTTAGTCAACGACTAAACCATAAATAAATAGAGGCGCGATCCGAAAGGAAAGCGCCTTTTTCGTCTCCTCGTTAATGATGAAAAACCGTTCACTTATTCCGCAGGAATTTTGAGGTTATTTTCAAAAATAACAGGGTTTTGCAAGGAAATCCTAAGTACAACCCTTTTCTACGAAAACAGGGAGTAAAAGTTAATTAATATTAACCGAATTGGCAAAATCAAAAATCGTTTTGCGTAGCGCGCCTACACGCATAAAATTAACGCGTAAAGCCACTTTAGTGGCACGGAGGTTATCACATGGCAATCAAGCCGGAAGTGGTGAAGGGCGTTCAGGAGATTTGTGACTCCTATGCGAAAGAACCCTCACCTTTGATGATGATTTTGTCCGCGGTCCAAAAGAAGTACGGGTACATTCCTTTGGAAGTCCAACAAATCATCTCTGAAAAGACGGGCATCCCCGTCGCCGAGATCTATGGCGTAGTCACCTTCTACTCCTTCTTCTCGCTCAAACCCAAGGGAAAATATGTCCTGGGCATCTGCCTTGGCACCGCTTGCTACGTCAAGAACTCGCAGCAAGTCGTCGACAAATTCTCCTCGCTGCTTGGCATCCAGCCGGGCGAAACCACCAAAGACGGACTCTTCACGATCGAAGCCATCCGCTGCATCGGCGCCTGCGCCCTTGCCCCGGCCATGTCCATCAATGGCAAGGTTTATCCGAAGGTCACCCCGGACCAAGTCGGCAAGATCATCGACGAATATCGCAACAAGGAGGCTGAAGCTTAATGGAACGCATCATTTCCCCCGCATGTTTAGACAAGAACATCGAAGAATGTTCCGCCGTCCTTAACGCCAAACTCAAAGGCGAAGGCGGCAAGCGCGCCGTCGTCGTCTGCGGCGGCACCGGCTGTATCGCCAACAACTCGGTGGATATCGAGGAAGAACTCCGCAAGGAGATCAAAGCGGCCGGCCTTGAAGACAAAGTCAGCCTCAACCACGTCGGTTGCTTCGGCTTCTGCTCGCAAGGCCCGTTCGTCAAAATCTTCCCCGAAGACACCCTCTATCGCGCCGTCAAGGTTTCCGACGTCAAGAAGATCGTCGAGAAAGACCTCATCGGTGGCGAAATCGTCGAAGAGCTTCTCTACGTCGACCCCGCGACGAAGCAGAAAGTCCAACGTCAAGACGACATCAACTTCTACAAGAAGCAAATCCGCATCGCCCTCCATGGCTGCTCCCTCATCAACCCCGACCTCCTCGAGGAAGCCCTGGGCTACGATGGATTCAAAGGCTTGAAGAAAGCCATTACCACCATGACCCCGCAAGAAGTCATCGACGAAGTCTTGGCTTCTGGCATCCGCGGCCGTGGCGGCGGTGGATTCCCCACCGGCCGTAAGTGGCAGTTCGCCGCCAACATCAAAGCCGACCAGAAATACGTGGTCTGCAATGGTGACGAAGGCGACCCCGGCGCGTTCATGGACCGCTCCATCCTCGAAGGCAACCCCTTTGAGGTCATCGAAGGTATGATGATCGCCGGTTATGCGTTCGGCGCTTCCGAAGGTTACTTCTACGTTCGCGCCGAATACCCGATCGCCGTCTCGCGTTTGCAGCGCGCCATCGAAGACATGGAAAAAGTCGGCTTGCTCGGCGACAACATCCTCGGCACCGATTTCTCCTTCCGCGCCCATATCCGTCTTGGCGCCGGCGCGTTCGTCTGCGGCGAAGAAACCGCGCTTCTGAACTCCATCGAGGGTCAGCGTGGCATGCCGCGTCCCCGTCCTCCCTTCCCCGCGATCAAGGGTCTTTGGGGCAAACCGACCTGCGTCAACAACGTCGAAACCTTAGCGCAAATCCCGTTCATCCTCCGCGAAGGCGCGGCCAAGTTCGCCGCCATCGGCACCGAAGGATCGAAAGGCACCAAAGTCTTTGCCCTCGGCGGCAAAGTCAATAACGTCGGCCTCGTCGAGGTCCCGATGGGCACCACCTTGCGTGAACTCATCTACGACATCGGCGGCGGCATCCCCGGCGGCAAGAAATTCAAAGCCATCCAGACCGGCGGTCCTTCCGGCGGCTGCTTGACCGAGAAAGACCTCGATACCCCGATCGACTACGACACCCTCGTGGCCCGTGGTTCGATGATGGGTTCCGGCGGCGCCATCGTCATGGACGAAGACAACTGCGCCGTCGACGTGGCCCACTTCTATATGTCGTTCATCTGCGACGAGTCCTGCGGTAAATGCTCTCCTTGCCGTATCGGCACCAAGCGCCTCTATGAGATGCTCACCGAAGTCACGCAAGGCAAAGGCACCGAGAAGACCCTCAAGGATATGAAAGAGCTTGCCACCGTCATCAAAAACGGCTCCCTCTGCGCCCTTGGCCAGACCGCGGCGAACCCGATTCTGTCCACGATGAACAATTTCCCGGACGAATACCTCGCCCACGTCAAGGACAAGAAGTGCCCCGCGCACGTCTGCAAAAACCTCATGTCCTATCACATCCTGAAGGACAAATGCGTCGGTTGCACCTTGTGCTCCCGCAACTGCCCCGTCTCGTGCATCCACGTCACCGACGTCGAAGCCAAACCGATGGTTCCGGGCAAACCGATGCCGGGCAAATTCGCCCATGAAATCGACCAGAGCAAGTGCATTAAGTGCGGCTCTTGCATGGCCGGCTGCCGCTTTGGCGCCATCATCAAGGAATAAGGAGGGGAGTCACAATGGAAAACGTCGAAATGATCAACATCAAAATCGAAGGCAAACTCTATAGTGTTCCCAAAAACCTCACCGTCTTAGAAGCGGCGAGGCTCTGCGGATACAACATCCCCACCCTTTGCTACTGGAACCATGGCAAAAACTCCTTGGCTTCCTGCCGCGTCTGCTTGGTCGAAATCGCGACCGCCCGCGGCGGCAGACTCTTCGCTTCCTGCGTCTATCCCGTCGCGGACATCCCCGCCGAGAAGGGCTTCGAAGTGAAAATCTCCTCGCCGATGGCCGTCAATGCCCGTCGCGCCTCGGTCGAGTTACTTCTCTCCAACCACTCCAAAGACTGCCAGACCTGCGTCAAGAACGGTCAATGCGAACTCCTCCACGTCGCCGGCGTGACCGGTGCGCGCGACAACGCGTTCGAGGGCGAAAAGACCCCGACCACCTATGACGAATGCGCCCCTGGCATCATCCGCGATACCTCCAAGTGCATCCTCTGCGGCCGTTGCATCGAACGTTGCAAAGAAGCGCAGGGCATCGGCATCCTCGGCTTTGAGAAACGTGGCTTCAACACCATCGTCGGTCCGGCCGAGAACGCCTCCTTCGCCAAGGTTCCTTGCCTCCAGTGCGGTCAGTGCATCAACGTCTGCCCCACCGGCGCGCTTGCCGAACACCGCGAAATCGAGCTCGTCGACAAAGCGATGGCCGAAGGCAAATACGTCGTCGTCCAGACCGCTCCCGCCGTCCGCGCCGCCATCTCCGAGGAATTCGGCCATAAGATCGGCGAAGAAAACGGCACCGGCAAAATGGTCGCCGCGCTCCATCGCCTTGGCTTCTACCGCGTTTACGACACCAACTTCGGCGCCGACCTCACCATCATGGAAGAGGCCACCGAGTTGCTCCATCGTATCCAAGGCAAAGGCGTCTTGCCGCAAATCACCTCCTGCTCGCCGGGTTGGATCAACTTCATGGAATTCTTCTATTCCGATTTGATCCCCAACGTCTCCACCTGCAAGTCCCCGCACGAAATGGAAGGCGCCATCATCAAATCCTACATGGCCAAAGCCCATGGCTTGAAACCGGAAGACATCTTCGTCGTCTCGGTCATGCCTTGCACCGCCAAGAAATACGAAGCCGACCGTAAGCAAAACGCCGCGGTCGAAGGCCTCCCCGACGTCGACGCCGTCCTCACCACCCGTGAGCTCGCCGTCATGATCAAGCGCGCGGGTATCCTCTGGGATTGCCTCCCCGAAGAAGAGTTCGACCAAGACCTCCTTGGCCAATACTCCGGCGCTGGCGCGATCTTCGGCGTCACCGGCGGCGTCATGGAAGCGGCCCTTCGTACCGCCTACCACGCCTTGACGGGCGAAGAATACGGACCCATCGAATTCCACGAAGTCCGTGGCCTCGAAGCCGTCAAAGAAGCCGAAATCGATATCAAAGGCACCAAAGTCAAAGTCGCCGTCACCTCGGGCATGAAGAACGCCAAACCGTTGCTTGATGATATCCGCGCCGGCAAGTCCGACTACGCCTTCATCGAGATCATGTGCTGCCCCGGCGGCTGCATCAACGGCGGTGGCCAACCCTTCGTCAAACCCTCGATGCAGACCAACGAAGATCCCGACATCCTCGAGACCTATCGTCAGAAGAGAGCCAAACTCCTCTACGACATCGACCGCGAACTCCCACTTCGTCAGTCGCACAACAACCCCGACATCATCAAGCTCTACAAGGACTTCCTTGGCGAGCCTTGCTCGGAGCTATCGGAAGAACTCCTCCACACCTCCTATGTGGCGGATCGTCCGACCTACATTCGCCCCGACGAAGACTAAGTCGTAATCACCGATTAGGCCGCTTGCGAAAGCGGCCTTTTCCTTTCGGAAAGACTTTTGCGCCTAGATTCTCTATAATGACCCAAGAACATGGAACCAAAAGCGCAGGAAAACGTTCGCTACCGCCACCTCATCTTCGATTTGGATGGGACGCTTTTGGACACGATCGACGACATTTGCTTCGCCATCAACAAGGCCCTGCGGGAATGCGGCTATGGCTACCAGTATGACCGCGAGTCCACGAAGGCATTAGTAGGGGATGGGGCGGACATGTTGCTTCATCGCGCGTTACGCGATAAAGGATATGACGCGCAGGCGTTCGCGCAACTTAAGCCCATCTACATGGAGTATTACCGCATCCACCAAGTCGAACGGGCCCACCCCTTCGAAGGATTAAAGGAAACCCTCCAGCAACTCAAAGCCAGAGGCATCCATCTTTCCTGCGTCACCAACAAACCCGATGCCTTGGCCCATACGATCTTGGACATGCACTTCGGCGAAGGCTTCTTCGATTTCGTTCTCGGCGCGAAAGAAGGCCTTCCCGTCAAGCCAAACCCCGCCTCCACCTATGCCTGCATGGAAGCGGTAGGGGTGGCCAAAGAGCAATGCCTCTATGTCGGTGACTCCCACGTCGATATCGCGACCGGCCATAACGCTGGCCTCCCCGTTGCCTTATGCCTATGGGGGTATGAAGTCGATTACGCGCCCATCCAAGGCGATGCCGAATATCTTTTGTCCACTCCTGAAGACCTCCTGCGCCTTGTCTAGGATTCCCCGCCCCTTTATCCGAATCAACCGAATTTGCGTCGCGAGCGACTATTACGCGCACGCGACCTTTTTAACACGCGCGGGTAGTGGTAATATTGGCGCATGCGAGAAATCAAACTATTCAACTCCTTAGGCAACAAACTGGAAACCTTCGTTCCCATCAAACCCGGCGAAGTCTCTTTCTACGTTTGCGGACCTACGGTTTATAACGACCCCCATATCGGCAACTTCCGCCCCGTCATCGTCTTCGATGCCTGGCGCAGGCTTTTCCTTCGCCTTGGCTACAAGGTGACCTTCGTTTCCAATTACACCGACGTCGACGACAAAATCATCAACCGCGCGAAGCAACTTGGCATCCCCGAGGCCAGCTTGACCGAATCGGTCATCAAGTCCTTCTCGGGTTTGGTCGATGCGGTGGGATCTTTGCAACCCGACATCACCCCTCGCCCGACCTATTACATGGACAAAATCATCTCCTACGTGGAGGATTTGGTCGATAACGGAACTGCCTATGCGGCGAATAATGGCGACGTCTATTTCAGCGTCGAATCCGTGCCGGGATATGGCGAGCTTTCCGGCAACACCCCCGAAGCATTAAACGCCGGCGCGCGCATCGAAGTCAAAGACGGCAAACGCTCGCCGCTGGACTTCGCCTTATGGAAAAAGACCGACGAAGGCATCAAATGGGATACCCCTTGGAGCGCAGGTCGCCCGGGTTGGCACACCGAATGCTGCGTCATGATCGCCTCGATCTTCAAGGAGCAGGGCGGCTTAATCGATATCCATGGTGGTGGCTTTGACCTCAAGTTCCCCCATCACGAGAACGAAATCGCCCAATCCAAAGCGCATAACCATAACCA
>JBGUWA010000143.1:0-2673 GCA_045220635.1 Candidatus Alloenteromonas sp.
TTCGACAAAAACGGATGCATTCGTTGTTTTATTAAGCGAGATGGGAAAAATTGGTTATTCGGTTTTAAAAAGGCTCTGTTCCCGCGACGAAGAGAAAAGGAACGCTTCTTTTAACCTCATCTTCGAGAAGTACTCTCGCTTGGTGTATTACGTTTCCTATGACATCGTCAAAAACGACGAAGACGCCAGGGAAATCGTCAACGAGACCTTCCTGAAGATGTATGTGAATCGGCGCAGCTTCATGAGTGAGAGCAAACTGAAGTTTTTCTTGCTCGTCGCCGCCAAAAACCTCTCGATCAACCGTTACCGCCAAAACAAAGACCATCTCCCTTATTCCGACGATATGGAAGGAAGAAGCGACGAAGGCAGCCTCTCCCTCTATTTGGAGAAATTCAAAGAAGTCCTCGACGAAGAAGAATACCAATATCTCGTCTTGCATCTTCTTTATGACTTCACGTTCATTGAAATCGCCAAGGTCAACGACAAGACCACGGCCCAAGTATCCTCCAAATATCGGCGCGGAATCCAAAAGCTTCGTGACTTTTATGGAGGGAGCATCCGATGAAAAACCTCAAAAAGCAATTCCGGCAAGATTTCGAAAAAGCCGATCCAAAGAATCTATCTTTCGACGTCGAGCAACTGCCGCTTAACGACAAAACGGTGCGTCATGAAACGCGCCCCGCAAAGAAAAGAGCCATCGTCATCGCCTGCGTCTCCGCCGCGGTTTTGGTGTCCTTAGGCGTTATCGCCTATCCTTACGTAAGAGCGATGTTCCGCATCAAGGAAAGCGTGCAAGCGACCAAGCGAAGCTATTCCGTCGCCCAAATCAAAATCGCGGAATCCAACACCTTCAGGAAACTTAACGACGTCGTTTACCCCGGTCAGCAATCCCCCTCGAAAGCGGAGATTAGCCTGGAAGAAGCCTCCGCATACGCGGATTTCGCCCACCGCACCTACCGCGGCTTGGTGGATGCCTCCAACGCGACGAACCTATCCTATTCGCCCATTGGCCTATATTCCGTCGTCAACGAAATGACCGCGGCGGCATCGCGCGATGACCTGAAGTTGCGCCTTAACGATTTGCTGGGTTTAAACGAAGAAGCCCGCGTCACCTTCTACCGCAAAGTGTTGGGCGCTTGTTCCTTTGCGATGGAAAACGCGACCATCCAATTGAAGAACTCCGCCTTCTTCAATAACGAGTTCGACTATAACCCCGCTTTCGTGGAGCAACTCACGCGTCTATATTGCGAAGCCTACCAGATCGACTTCGATACCGAAGCGAACAAAATGATCGAATGGGTGGACCAAGCCGTGAATGCGCATGGCTTCATCGATAAGAAGTTCTTAGGAATCGATGATCAAACGCAGCTCTTTCTCTTTTCCACCCTCTACCTGAAAAACGCGTGGAAACACAAATACCTCGATAGCAATACCTTGAAAGATGACTTCCATTTGGCCAGCGGCGCGACCGTCCAAACGGATTTAATGAAGCATTCCTACTACGCGGACAAATACTATGACTATGGTTCTTATATCTCCATCAAGGACTATTACTACCAAGGCGTGGCTTCGGTGACCTATTTGGTCCCCAAAAACGTGGAAGACGATATCTTTGCCTTAACGAAAGGAAGCAACATCTTCTTGGAAAAAGAAGGGAATGCGGTCCGCAAAGACGGCCCCGGAAGCATCTTTGTGAACCTTTCCATGCCGAAATTCAAAACCACGGGAGACATCAATTTCCGCCCCTGCTTCGAGAAATTAGGTTTTGAAGACATCTTCGACGATCAATACGATTCCTTCCATAACGCCTTTACGGGCGAAAAAGTCGCGGGCTACCCCATCTACGTGCAGCAAATGAAGCAGCGAAACGAAGTCGAGTTCAACGAAGATGGCTCGATCGTGCGCAGCCTAACATTGGGCGGATTGGGGGCGGGAAGCGCCGCGCCCTTTACCGGCGATACTTTGGACGTGACGTTGAATCAACCCTTCATCTACATCATCCGCGACAAAAACGACGTCCCCATCTTCGTGGGTCACATCGATAATCCCAAGGCATAACCCCCGCAAAAGGCCATTCTTTTGAAAACGAGCAAAAAGGAGCGCAGTTCGGCGCTCCTTTTCCTAAATACGATTTACCGACTTCCTACGGGGCTTTGGTTTAGCTCGGAGAAGTCGCGCGCGGCCGTGGCAATTTGTAATGGGTCTAATGGCAGGACGTCGCGCGATTCAAGCTCTTCGATGAGTTTGGGGAAGTCCTTGAGGGAACTAAGGAAATTGTCTTCGCTCACGGGATCATAAGGGGTCAGGTAGCAGTCGTCGTTAATGAGGACGATGCTGATGAACATCTTTTCCTCGATGCCAGACATCAACGACAGACGTTGCACACGTAATTTGTTCGTGATCAAGGGGTTTGGGATGTACCTGCCCTTATCCTTATTGAAGAAGATCCAGCTCGGGTTTTCCTCTTTCGCCGCGACGGCGCCGTCGTAATAACGGTCGCGGATGCAATAGAAGTACTTGTTGCCGATGAGGATGTGGTCGATGTGGAACTCCTCGAGCTCCGCCGTACGATTGCTGAACTTGTTGATGAGGTAGAAATCGTTATCGAGGGCAACGCGATACACCTTCCGGTAATACATGCGCACCGTGTGGTAACGATATAGGAAACGCTTT
>JBGUWA010000144.1:0-6149 GCA_045220635.1 Candidatus Alloenteromonas sp.
TCGGTTGTTGAAGCTAATGCAAGTGGCGATTCCCGCGATCACGGACGTCGAGTGGAGCTATGCCTTCCTCGCGGTTTTGCCGTTCAACCTTTTGAAGGACGCGATCGTCATCATCGTGACCTTCGTCCTTTACCGTTCCTTGCACGTCTTCCTCCGCTTCGAAGGGAAAAAGAAAAGGTCAAGACACGCTTGACCTTAAGTTGCTCGTAACCTTATTCAGCAGCGATAGCACCCACGGGGCAGTTCGCGATCGCGTCTTCAAGGGACGCATCATCCGCCTCGCCGACGACTTCGGCCTTGCCATCATCGGCAAACGCGAAGACTTCGGGGTAGGTTCCGACGCAGAGCCCACAACCGATGCAGGCGTCCTTGTCAATTTTGCATTTGGGCATGTTCAATACCTCCGATAACGGGAACATTATATAAACCAGTCCGAACTTTGGCAACCGCGCAGGATTGAAAAACAAATTGCTTTAGCAATACCGCTTTACGCTCGTTTGCCTTACAATTACAGGCATGGAAACCAGGATGGAGCGATATTTCAAATACCGTGAGCAAATCAAGCGCATGGCTCCCGAAGAGTTCTCTTCCAAAAAAGTGGAAAAAGAGGACGCCGATTCGGCGAAAGAAGCGACCCTTCCGAATTTCGTCACCACTACGGATGACGGCGAAAAGACCAAATCCAGCCCTTACTACCTATATTTAAGGAAAAGGAAGCGCTGGTTCGTGATCAAGTTGGTCGCCTTGGGTCTTGTCGTCGCCGGTTTCATCGTGTGGTGGTTCCTGATGCAAGGGAGGAAAGCATGAACGAAATCGTTGCCGTTGCCATTGATGGCCCCGCCGCCGCGGGTAAGTCGACCGTCGCCAAACGCGTCGCCGCTATTTTGAACTACACCTATATCGATACCGGCGCCATGTACCGTGCCTTCACTTGGGCCGTTATGGAACGTGGGCTTGATCCGCAAGACGAGAAAGCCTCCTGCGCCATCATCCCCGAAGTCTCCATCGAAATGTTCGAGGATGGCCGCGTCCTTTGCTGTGGCACCGACGTCACCCGCGCCATTCGCGAACCGCGCGTTTCCGGAAACGTCAGCTACATCGCCTCTTATAAAGACATCCGTCTCGCGCTTGTGGACATGCAGCGCGCCATGGCCGCTTCCAAATCCGTCGTCATGGATGGACGCGACATCGGCACCTATGTCTTGCCTGACGCCAAAGTCAAAATCTTCCAAATCGCTTCCGTGGAGACCCGTGCGGTGCGCCGTTACGAAGAGAACCTTTCCAAAGGCATCAACACGACGCTTGCCGACGTCATGGAAGACGTTCGCAAACGCGACTACATCGATTCCCATCGCGATTTCGCCCCGCTTAAACCGGCGGGCGACGCGGTGTATTTGGATACCTCGTTCCTCAACATCGAAGAAGTGGTGGATGCGGTATTGAAGATCATTCACGACAAGGCAGGAGTGGAGATTCCATGCCATTAGGTCTCGTCGCTTTAGTGGGCGCGCCTAACGTTGGCAAGTCCACCCTTTTCAATCGCATGGTGGGCAAACGCCTTTCCATCGTCGAGGATAGCCCTGGCATTACCCGCGACCGCCTTTACGGCACGGGCGAATGGCTGACGCGCAAATTCCGCCTCGTCGATACGGGCGGCATCGAAATCCAAAAGGCCCCGTTCCAGCAGGAAATCCGCGCCCAAGCCCAAATCGCCATGGACGAAGCCGACGTCATCGTTTTCGTCGTGGATGGCAAAGTCGGCGTCACCGACGACGACATGGCCGTGGCTCAGCTCCTTTACCAAACCGACAAGCCCGTTCTTCTTGCGGTCAACAAAGTCGATAACCGCGAATCCTTGGCCGACGCGACGGAATTCTATTCCCTTGGTTTGGGGGAACCGCTGCCTTGCAGTGGATCCCATGGGATCGGCATCGGCGATTTGCTCGATAAAATCGTTTCCCTTTTGCCGGAAGAAAAAGAAGAGGATTTCGGCGACGCGATCGCCTTCTCCTTCATCGGCCGCCCCAATGTCGGCAAATCCTCATTGACCAACCGCCTTCTAGGCGAAGAACGCGTCATCGTCAAAGACTTGGCGGGAACGACGCGCGATTCCATCGATACCCCCTTTGAGGAAGATGGCCAAAACTACGTCGCCATCGATACCGCGGGTTTGGTGAAAAAGGGTCGCATCTACGAAGCGGTGGACAAATATTCCGCGTTACGTGCCTTGGCCGCGATCGACCGCAGCCACGTCGCCGTCCTCGTCATCGACGCCTCCGTCGGCGTCATCGACCAAGACCGCCATGTCTGCGGATACGCCCTCGACGCGCGAAAAGGCATCGTCGTGGTCGTGAACAAATGGGACCTCGCCCCCAAAGGGTTGCAGCAGCAGGATTTCGAAGCCGATTTACGGAAACGCTTCAAGTTCATCGATTACGCGAAAGTCATTTTCGTCTCCGCGGCGACTGGTCGCGGCGTCGAGAAGATCCTCCCCGCGGTCAAGCAAGCCTACGAGTCCAGTTCGCGTCGCGTCAGCACGTCGATTCTCAATCAAATCATCCAAGACGCGCAGGCCATGAACCCCACGCCGGAATTCAATCATGGCCGTTTGAAGATCATGTACGCTTCCCAGGTTTCGACTTTCCCTCCGACGTTCGTCATGTTCTGTAACGACCCCAACTTCGCTCACTTTTCGTACACTCGATATCTCGAAAACCAACTTCGCGATAGTTTCGACTTTTCGGGAACGCCATTGCACATTATTTACCGACAAAAACAATAGATGTGCATACTGTCGATGTTTTTAAGGATTTTTTATACACGATTATAAAAAGTATCTATTTTTGTCGATTATTTATTGGTCCCAAAAAACGGGGTTTTCGTCAATTTTTGCGAAATGATGTTGCGATAATGCCGATGTGGTGCTAACTTTTAGATACATTCAAGCACATAGGAGGTTCGTCCATGAACAAAGCTGAATTAATCAAAGCGGTTGCCGATAAGGCAGAAGTTTCCACCCGCGACGCGGAAGCCGTCCTTGACGGTGTCATCGAACTCATCACCGCTGCCCTCATCAAAGGCGAGAGCGTCAAACTCTCTGGCTTCGGTGTCTTCGAGAAGAAGGAACGCGCTGCCCGCACCGGCACCAATCCTTCCACTGGCGAAAAGATCTCTATCCCCTCTTCCAAATCCGCCGTCTTCAAACCCTCCAAGACCCTCAAAGAAAAACTTCAGTAAGCTTATTGGAGAACCAGGGCCCCTTGTGGGCCCTTTTGTGTCTATATGAAACTTCCCGCCGTATTCCTCGATTTGGCTAAGCTTTACCAGAAGCATGGCTTTTCGCTTTATTTGATTGGCGGGACCAGCAGGGACCTACTCCTTGATATTCCTTTCGACGATTACGATTTCGTCACCGACGCCACCCCAGAACAAGAAAAAGAGTTCTTGCCTGACGCCAATTACCGATTCGCCTGCTTTGGTTCGATTAAAGTCCATTACGAAGGAATATCCATCGACATCACGACCTTACGCAAAGAATCCGAGTACACCGACCATCGCCACCCCGCGAAAATCGAGTTCATCAAAGACATCGAAACCGATTCCTGGCGGCGCGATTTCACGGTCAACGCCCTCTATATCGACGCCAAGGGAACGATATACGATTTTCATAACGGAATGGCCGATTTGGCCGCAAAAACCCTACGTTTTATTGGTGATCCGCGTCAAAGAATCCTCGAAGACCCCCTCCGAATCCTGCGTGCGGAACGTTTTGCATCGCACCTTGGATTCACGGTGGAAAAAGAAAGCGCGGAAGCCATGGACGAGCTTCGCGAGCAACTCAACCAACTTAACCCCGACAAGGTGTTGCTTGAATCCAAAAAGAAGCGATAATTATTGCCCATGGCAAACATCGACCTTCACGGGGAAGGCATCGACCTCCTCTATCATCTGATTGAAAACTACTCTTCCTTCGGCTTAAACGAAGAAGAACTCGCCGTCATTTTGGTCGTGGACCATCTTTTGCGCAAAGGCAATAAGCTGGTGACTTCGGACTTGCTGAGTCTGAAGATGAAACTCAAGACTTCCGAGATCGATAAGATTCTCTCGAATCTGGTCCGTAACGACTATCTTGCCTACGAGACTACCGACGAAGGCATGGTCACTTCCTTAAAACCGTTGAAGGAAAAACTCTATAAAGCCTTTGAGCGTTCCCTTGCCAAAGACCGTCAAAACCTTCTATCCGAACAGCGCGCCTCCGCGTTATCTCGGCTTTACGAATATTACGAAAGGCGTCTCAACCGCGTTCTTTCCCCTTTGGAAAACGACTATATCGGCAAATGGCTGGACGCGGGGTATACCGAAGAGGAAATCCGTTATGCCCTCGAAGACGCCTTAGGCCAACGAAAACGTTCCATCAAATCCGTCGATAAGATCCTCCGTTCGGGAAGGATCCGTTCCGATATCGCCTCCGAGGGATATTCCGGCGCGACGCCAGATTGGGACAAAGACATCCAGGAAACCATCGAAATCGCCAAAACGAAGTGGGTAGACGATGACGACGTTTGATACCGAACTCCTCGCTTATCTCGACGAGCTATTCCCAAGCCCGGAATGCGCGCTGCATTTTCGCGATCCTTTCGAATGTCTATGCGCGGTCATGCTTTCGGCGCAGACGACGGATGCATCGGTGAATAAAGCCACGCCAGGACTTTTTGCCGCTTATCCCGATGCTTTCGCGCTCGCGCAAGCAAATGTTGAGGACGTGGAAAACCACATTCGCAGCATTGGCCTTTATCACGCCAAAGCCAAAAACCTCATCGGCATCGCCAAAGCGCTAGTGGAGCGTCATGACGGACAAGTCCCCTCATCCAAAGAAGCGATGCGCCAGCTTCCGGGCGTAGGCGTGAAAACCGCCAACGTCGTCGGCGCGCTTTGCTTTGGCATACCCGCCATTGCGGTGGACACGCACGTTGCCCGCGTCAGCAAACGCCTTGGCTATGCCAAAGAGTCGGATGCGCCAGAGGAAATCGAAAAGAAACTCGAGCGTCGCTTCCCTCGCGATATCCATATCAAGTTCCATCATCAAATGATTTGGTTTGGCCGCACGATCTGCCATGCGAAAAACCCCGCTTGCGCGGAGTGTCGGTTGAATTCAAGTTGTCCTTACTTCAAGAAAAGCTCTTCGAGGATGGGCAAGAAGTCGTAGCGGGGCCGGTAGGCAGTAGGCACGAGCTTTCCATGGCGTTCGATCTCTTCCAACGGGATGGACGCCCTTTCTCTTTTTCGGTAGAAGTCGATGACGTAACTCGCCGGGACCAAGAACACTTTTTCCAGGGTGGCGAAGCGAATCAGGAAGAAGCCGATGCCGCCATGGGAAAGGACAAAGCTCAGATGGTCGATTTGCTGTTGTGGGATATTGGACATTGGGAACGAAGTCTTGCCGCGGATGGATTTGGCTTCGAAGTCGACGTAGTGGCCTTTGTAGACGCCGTTATAGTCGGTGGTGGATTGCGTTTCGTAATAGGCTTGGGTGATGGTCGCCCCATGGGTATAGTCCACTTTGACGACGTTGATGGGGGTGGGGCGCTTCGTGAATAACGCCAAACCCTTTTCCTTGTAATAGAGGTTGGCATCGTTGATGGCCGCCTCAAAATCCATGCCGCGATTTCCGGCGGCGACTTTGAGGGTTCTTTTCTTTTTGGTGGCGGTTTTGCGGGGTAAATCGTTGATTGGGCGAACGCCAGCGGGATACTTTATCTCGCTCATTTGAGGCTGTCCTCCACCAGTTTATCCCAGAGTTCGGGGGTGACGGTTTCGCCGCTAGTCAAGCGGTTAAGAACCATGCGGATCGGGGTGGGGAGGTGATTTTGTCTGCCAAGGACGTTTTTGTAGTTTTCCTTAACGATATCGGTCTTCTCGAGGAAAGCTTTGTAGAGAAGGAATAGGTTATAAGCGTCATCTTGGGCGCAGTGGGCCGTTCCTTCGAAAGAAACCTCAAAGGTCTTGAGGGCGTTGGTCAACGAAAGCATGTTTCCGCTTTCGTCGCGAACGAATCGAGAGACGAAGGCACCCAAGTCAAAGAAATGGCGGGATAGGAAACGCGCCTCTTCCGTCGATGCGTCCATGTTGTTCTCGCTGCTTTGAAGGAT
>JBGUWA010000145.1:0-5753 GCA_045220635.1 Candidatus Alloenteromonas sp.
GGCCATGTCCTCCTTCGCGGCCCGTCCATAAACCATCGGCACTTCTTTTTGGACGTCGTTGGAACTGCCTTGGATTTCGAATACCGGGCATTCGAATAGCTTGGAGTATTCGCGGATCAATAACGTTTTGCCGCATCCTGGCGCCCCAAAGAACAGAATGCCTCGCGGCAGCATCGCTTTGCGTTTGCCCACCGAAGCGGGGTTCTTATACCAGTGAAATATCGTCTCGAGTTCGCTTTTGACTCCCCAAAGGCCATAGATGTTGGGGAGGAAATCCCTCTTTTCGTTTTCCATTTTCCTTATCTCTCCTTATGCCTAAAGAATAACGAACTCCATGCACGCTTTTTCGTGCATAAGGAAAGGGATGCCCATTTTCTTGGACACCCCATAGAAGCTTGGTTGCAAGAAGGGATTTACCTTAAAGGCTCTGAATAAACCGGAAATAGTCTTGAACGAGATTTGCGAGTCGATGTGCCGATTCTTCAAGATGATCTTCCCCTATTTCCACTGGCTCTTTCAGTTTGGCGAAAGTCTGTCGGCCTTTTTCCCTATGGGTTTCTTCATATTGACGCAAAAGACAGTCCTTCGCGGTTAAGCCATTCAGAATTCTTTGCCAATAAGCGCCACGATCACCGTCGGGCTTTTTCCACGTCCAATTCTTGCCGTCCTCTTTAAGGGTAGTCACGTGCAATTGGGCGGCAACGCTTCGGCTTTCTTCTCTGGCAACGAATTCGATTAAGGGGTATTGGCCTTCGTATTTATGGTAATAGAATGCGAAGCTAAGCAGCTTGCCCCGATAGTTCCAGCACTCCCAATGCCATTTTTCTTTCTCTGGGCAAAGCGACTCGACTTCCCTTGCGACCAAATAGACGAAGAACGATTCCCATTGGATATAGTTCCACTTTTTCGGATCCCCCGTGGGAGGATTGCTTGCTTGGCCAATCAAGGCACAGACGTGTCGCGCATAATCCCTTAGTACATCGGATTCCGAAAACTCTTTGTATTGCTCAAAGAAACTCTTGATGGCGGCGGGCGGGATGATTCGCCACTTGGAACGTTTTGCCTCTTTGTTCTTTTCGTTGCCTGCCTCGATGCGCTTTTTTTCATCATCGCGGATCGGGGCCGTCTTATAGTAAACCTTGAACACTTGAGCGTATTGATGCCCGTCGCCGCCACTTTTGTCCCACGTATCGATGACCGAATCGTAGTCCGTGAGCTGATGATGCTCTTTGCTCTCCGTTTTGTCTTCGATGACCAAAAGGAAATGCTCGCCTCCCTTCGTGACGATATCAAAGCCGACGTCCATATGGCTCTTTTGCGCCCAGACATAAGTTTTTTCCGAATCGGGATCGATGTCTTCTTTGTTCCACTTCTTGCCCGTTAGGAATTCGAGGAACTTCAAGGAAACGCCGCCGATTTCCCCCTCTTCGCTCCAATTATCGAGGAGCCACTGGAGAAAGGCGTCTTGGCTTAGTTCCTTCGTCGCGTAATGAAACAGGTTCTTCATGGTTTCGTTCCTCCGTATTTATCGATTTGCCTTTGGGCATATTCCCGAATCCAAGTTACGAGATGGTCTGGTTCTAGGGCCGTGAAATCGTCCCCATATTGCATCAGCCAATAGAATAACGCATTCTCGTTGCATTTGAGTTTCGCTTGCAAAACCCCATCTTTTTCGCGAATGCGGGCTTTATCCCCAAACCAATCGCGAAGATACTGGATTCCTTGGGGTCGATCGATCCGAAGCGTTGCGTCGATGGTGTTGCCCCCAAGCATATAGATGTGTTCGTTCAGGTATTCGGCGATATCGAAATCCCCTATCCCTTGCAAGGTTTCGATGGGTTTGATCGGCCAATCCTGCTCGATTTGTAGATTCGTCATGCGATCCACGCGGAAGACATGGATGGGTTGGTATTTCTCCCGGTAATTGCAAAGCAGGTAATAGAAGCCGTTGTTGCTCACCAAGTAATACGGCGACACGATGTAGCGAAATCCGCCTTTATTCAGGCATTCCTTGCCATGTTCATCGTAACCTTTGTATTGGAAGGATATCCTTTTGCCAAGATTCATCCCTTCATGGACGGTTTCGATGGCATAGAACACTTCGTCGGAGGAGGTGCGGCTAAGCTTTGGCGACTTGATGATGTAACTATAGTTCTTCCGTTGATGGACGCTTAAGACGGATTGCGCCTTCTTTGATAAATCCAAAGCCCTTTTGGCGGGTAAGGCGCGGGAAGAAAACAAGGCATCGGTAAGGAATTGCACTTCGCTAGGTTCGAATAAGCGCGAATATAAGGCATAGCCACCTCCGCTACGAGGGTTCTTCACGATGTCATAGCCAAGCTTTTCTAGCAACGTCAAGCAGTCCGACACGCTTTTGCGTTCCAAAGACATGCCGTAGTTGGCTTCGATCTTATCGATGATGACCTGTTGGGTGAGGTAATGATCTTCATCGGAATACTCTTCTAAGGTTTTTAAAACCAAGATGATGGAACTTTTCTTGCCGTCTAACATAAGCACCCCCACATATTAAATGAAAACCGATGCACGTTTTTTCGTACATAGATTATAGCCTTTCCTAGACGATGTTAGCTAATACTGGATGTCCTTCTTTTCGCCCTCAGATTTTGCCCTTTCGAACTTCGCGGAATCCTCGCCATAAGGAAAGGACCGAATCTTTGCCATCGTTATAGCGGTAAGCCGCTTTGCAATTCCCATAGGGATAACCACTATGGCCGACATAAAGGAACCCATGAGAGGAGAGGACGACAAGGAGAAAGGGGCCTAGGCTGCTGCGCAGCAAATCTAAGCTGAAGCAAACTATTCGATGATGATGCTCTCAAGGCCATTGAGTAGCGAAGAAAAGTGATCAGCCAAAGACCGACGCCCTTCATTGGTATCGAAATCGCTAATCGAGCCCAGTGGATAAATGTAAAGATCCCAAGATCCGTTGTAAAAAGAATGGTAGCTTTGGTCCGCCACAGCCCAGCCTTCTGGCATGGTGATCCTTCTGCGCTTAAAGCTTTTGCTTCCACAAACCGCGTATAGGCCATGATCATTATCTTGTTTGGGAATCCAGAAAACAAATGACGATTTGCTCATGTATTGATGACTCAAGTGGGCGCGTAAATGATTTGGCATAAAATAAAGATAATCGGAACCATCACTAAACTCGCAAGATTCTCCATGGACTTTCATTAAATACATGCCAAATTCACGAAAGCCAGTGAATTCCAACGGCTCGTCTTTTGCCGAACCAAGGAGAAGCCGTTCGTATGTGATGCTACCTTTATTAACTCTAAAGCGGGATAAAATCACAAAATACTGCCACTTTTTCCCTTGGAGAAGAATGTTTGGAAGCTTGATTTCTCGAACCTCGGTTTTCGCATCATCAATCTTGTTTCTAAGTTCAGGGCATCTATCGTAAATGCCACTTAGCGAAGCATCAATGCCTTCTTTAAAATATCGCTCGATGCCATTGCAGTTTTGTTTTTGGCCAGGCCACCAAACCCCACAAACGGCAATTCCGAATGTGGAGTAATCGTTGTAGCCATTCCCTATCGGAACAGGTTTTTCTACCAAACCGTTATTTGCCCAAATTCGATCAGGGAAAATATAAGGATTATTCGCCACATTTATCATTCGAGCGATATCGTTCGCAATGGACTGGCATGAAATCTCAGTACGTTTTTTGGCCCTCTTCAAGCATTTCGCTTCAATCATAGTAATTGCTTTTGCTTGATCATCGACCACAACAGAGTCAATCCTGTTTTTGGCTTTGTTATTTGGATTGATATTCGTTTCTGGTGGAACAGGAAACTCATCCCATGTAAACAGATCGGGATTCGACTCTAAGAGAGCTCTCAAAAGGTTGGTAGTCAAATTTGCCTCTTGAAGCGTTTCATTTGATTCTCTATCGCACGGATAGGTTCGGATGAATATCCGCTCAAAATGCTTTTTGAAGGAATCTGCCAAAGCAGAAATCGAATCGTTTAGCCCATCCGAGTTTTCAACCATTTTTTCTTGCAATGAATCATGTTGTTTTTCCATAGGATTCTCCTTGTTCGCTATCACCATCTTAAGCCATATCTAACCCTTATCAACCCCGATTTCTTCCCACGATAAGCACAGCAGAATCCATGTCCGTTTTTACGTGCATTGAAGAGAGCATTAGTTAGATATAAGCAAAGGAGGCCTATATCGTTCCTATGACCCATGCCAAACGAACGCAAACCCCATACGAAGCCCTTCATCGTTACTACGTCTTGCAGTTATGCAAGAACGACAAACCCCCAGTAGACCCCAAAGGAAACCTAAGCTTCTTCCTCCGCTACTTCGGCATCATCCCTTCATGCCTTTCCTCCATTCGAAGCGTCAGCAAATCCCCCTCCTCCATACGGATCCATATCGGGTTAAACCCCATAACCACCCTCCGACACAGGGAACCATCCGTCGATCCCCAAGAAGACCGCGTCATCGACTTCGTGTTCGCCGCTAACCCCAAAAGGGCGCGCTTTCTGTCTCAGCTGCTCGCCGACGCCACCCCAGAGCCAAAAGGCGTCAAACGCGCCCTCGTCTACTTCGGATGTGACCTAGGCCTAGATTCAGGCGAATTTCTCCATTACGCGCCCAATAAAGCGTTAGACGCCTACGATAACGTTTGTTCCATCGGCCTTTACGAACTCGCCGATTTCCTAGGAGAACCTAGCGAAGAAGACACCTTCTTGGACACCTATGCCCAAATCGTCTGGACCGCCGCGAAAGCAAAAGCCATCATGACGTGGCCGCACTCCCTAAAGGCAGAATCCTTCTTCCGTAGGCACAATCTCTTCGAAAGCGATAACGAACATCCAACAAACAAAGCAACCCCCAATGAATAACCGCGAACTTCCCCTGCCCATCCATAAGGAAGAAGACTTCGCTCGCTTCGTCGAAGAAGACCTCCGTTACATCTTCCGTTACGTCTTTGGCCCTACCGTAAGACTATTCTTCCACGGTGGCCATTTACATATATGCATCGAAGCGAATATCGACGCGAAACTACCCTGCGATCTGGATATCGGATTGGACTTCCTGCTCGACTTTGAAAGCAATCTTGCCTACGCCACCGCATACGCTTGTTTTCACGATGACCCAGAGGAGCCAGTTACTGATTCGCAGCGTAAGGATATTGTCGCGACGCTACGAGGTATTCTAAGAAACCCAAAGTCTTTGTTTATTGTTGAGGACCATGAGCAAAGTAATACCCTCGGGACCTATAAAGGTAACCCCATGGGCATAGGCCGGGATTATGGTTGGTCCGTCTCCTTTCCTAGAGACGTGATGGAATTAGTGAGGAATATAAGAATCCCGACCTCGTAATGCAGCTTTGATACAGTGGGTTTTCTTGGTTGCGTCCCCTGCCTCTATTTCTTGTGCCCCCTAGTGGTTTGGGCTAAATCCCCTACCGTTTTTCTTTGCACTGCCCTTTGGTTTTCGGAGGGGTTTTGCACACCCTACCTCGGATTTTGCGCCCCCCTATTTTTCGGGGTTTTGCGACAGCGGCTACGAAGATTTAATTCGTTATATAGAACTGTAAATGGGTGTTCACTTGCCTGCCGCCCCGGATATCCTCTCCACTCTTGGCGGACCGCAAAAGTGAATGGATCTTTGTCAAGTCGATGATTTCGATGACGTCGCAGACCAAATAAACGACGTATCTGACTTCTTGGGCAAAACTCGACAAGAACTCAAGTGCATCCTTATCCTGGGAAAGG